>JAHFBM010000045.1 GCA_023250055.1 bacterium
AAGTAAGAACTTCCGTTAAAGTTATGTGTGAGGAATGTAGAGTTATTAAGCGTCGTGGAATTATTCGGATTATTTGTCCAAAGAACCCACGTCATAAGCAGCGTCAAGGATAACTTTAGAACTAGGGATTATTAGGATATGGCAAGAGTATCAGGTGTAAATCTTCCGAATAGTAAGCGCATTGAATATGGGCTAACATATGTTTTTGGAATTGGTCTAAAGACCTCTAGGGACATTTTGACGAAGATTGGTTTGGATTATAATAAGCGTGTTAAAGATTTAACTGACAGTGAAGTCGCACTGATTGATAAAGAAGTTACTAATAACTATGTAACTGAAGGTGATTTGCGTAAAGAAATTACTTTGAACATTAAGCGCTTACAAGAAATTGGTTGCTATCGTGGTTTGCGACACAAGCGAGGATTGCCAGTTCGTGGTCAAAGAACTAAGACTAATGCGAGAACGAGAAAAGGTCCACGTCGCAAGGGTGGTGCAATTTCATTGAAGCGTAAAGTAAGTAAGAAATAGAATTACAATTATTAGTTAGTAAAAGGTTATAATGTCTTATCAAAAAAAAGCAAAGAAGATCAAACGTAAGGTTGATTCAGCGATTGCTCACGTTAAATCTAGTTTTAATAATACGCTTGTAACGATTACTACACTAGAAGGCGATGTGCTTATATCTATGAGTGCGGGGCGAATGGGTTTCAAGGGGTCACGTAAGGGTACTCCTTTTGCAGCTACTCAGATTGCAACTACATTGCATCGTGACATGGCGCCTTTTGGCATTAAAAATATGGAAATTAATTTGCAAGGACCTGGCTCTGGAAGAGAGTCTGTTGTTCGAGCATTTCAATCTGCGGGGATTAATATTACGGTTCTGAGAGATGTAACACCATTGCCTCATAATGGTTGTCGTCCTCCGAAAAAACGTAGGGTTTAAGCAATATGAATAGAAAGTTAAAGCGTATAGCAGACCAGTTGGAGAAAAAAGCTCCAAAACAAGAGGGTTTTGCTAAAAAGATGTCTGAGTACGGGACTCAATTGCTAGAAAAGCAAAAAGTAAAATGTATTTATGGCGTGTATGAAAAACAGTTTAAGCGCATGTTCTTGATTGCGGCACGTGCTGAAGGGAATGCTGGCCATAATTTGTTGAATTTACTAGAGCGTAGACTTGATAATACGGTTTATCGTTTAAAGCTTGCAACAACTAGGGCTCAAGCTCGTCAGATGGTAGTACATGGTCATGTTCTGATAAATGGGAAGAAGGTTTATTCTCCTTCTTGCTTAGTGTCGGTTGGTGATACAGTTTCTATGGCTTTAGGTGTTGTAGGTAAAACTCAATTTTTAGAGCAGGTAGTTGACAAGCGCCTAAACATTGGAATTAAAGTTCCAGAGTGGTTGGAGTTAGACAAGAAGGACCGTAGGGGGACGGTATTGCGTTTACCAGTTAGAGCGGATCTTCAATCTTCAGTTGAAGAGCGTTTAATTGTAGAGCTGTATTCGAAGTAGTATGAGGCCTACTGGTTGGTTTGGATGGTTAATAGTTAGTGATCGTGTAGGGAGAACTATTTGATGAGTAATAAAATAGAGTACAGGCCTCTGACAATACCTAAAGTTCAGTGGAATAAGAAAAATTTAACTGATACTTATGGTGAGTTAGTTGCGCAACCATTAGAGCCTGGCTTCGGGGTTACTTTTGGTAACGCTCTGCGAAGAGTGTTATTGGGATCGATTGAAGGAGCTGCGGTTACTTCGGTGATCATCAAAGGAGTAAATAATGAGTTTGCATCTTTACCAAATGTGGTAGAAGATGTGATGCAAATCTTGTTAAATATTAAGGGTTTAATTGTTAAGAGTAGCACTGGACAAGCTGGCGAAATGAGTTTGCACTTTAAGGGTGCTGGGGTTGTTAGAGCGTCTGATATTAAGATGTCGGATCATTTAGCAATCATCAATTTGAATCATGAGATTGCAAATATTTCGGTTGGTGGTGAACTTGACATTCAATTCTTTGTGGAATCTGGACGAGGCTATCAGCCAGCTCAGTGGCCATTGGGTAAAGGTATTCAAGAAGATGATCGAATCTATTTAGATGCGATGTTTTCACCAGTATCAAAAATTTTCTTTGATGTTGAAAAAACCATGGTTGGTAAAGACATTGATTTTGATAAGTTAACAATCAAAATTTTTACCAATGGTGCCGAAACACCAAGCGATGCTATGAATTATGCTGTATCGGTTTTACGTTCACAGTTAGAACATTTCTTGGTAACAGCTGAAATTTCATTTAATGAGTTTTCAAAAGTAGCAGTTGAAGAGCAGGTTGCTTCTAAAGAAGAATCTACAGGCTTAGGCTTAGATAGTCGTTTAGTAGAAATTCTATTAAAGCCAATTGATGAGTTGGAGTTGTCGGCTAGAGCGCACAATTGCTTGATAAGTGCTGGCAAAAAACGTATTTTAGATTTAGTTAATCTAAGTCGTGATGAAGCCTTGAATTTGAAAAACTTTGGTAGCAAATCTTTAAATGAAGTAGAAGAAAGTCTGCATTCTTTGGGATTGTCATTTGGGGCAGACATTAAAGAAGCTGACATTAAAAAGATTTTAAAATCAAAGTCCGAAGAAGACTAAACGCTAGAAAGTATTAGAAATTATGAATCATCAAAATGGCCGCAGCAAGTTAAATTTAAAGTCTTCGCATCGTAAGGCTTTTCTACGCAATCAAGTAATTCACTTAATTACTTTTGGTTCGTTAAAAACAACTAAGGCTAATGCTAAAGAAGTGAAGCGTTTTGCAGAGAAGTTGGTTACAATTGCTCGTAAGGGTAATGATATGAATTCTCGCAGACACGCTAAGAGTCTTTTGCCATATAAAGAAGAAGCTTTGGTTAAGTTGTTTAAAGAAATTGCACCACGTTACGTGGAAAGACCGGGTGGATATACTAGATTGATTCCTATGGGTCGTAGAATGAGTGATTTAGCTCAAATCGCTAGACTTGAATGGGTGATCTAACTATTACTAAAGATCAAATTGATCAGACACTAGTTAGTGTTCGACAGTTTGTCTTATCTGATGGTGGCGATCTAGAAGTTGTCGCGATAGACGGTTTTAAGGTTCAGATTAGATTAAAGGGGGCATGCATCAGCTGCCCCCTATCGTTTTATACAGTTCAATTTGGGATTCAGAAGGCCCTTCGAGACCAAATTTCAGAAAAAATTATTGTAGAAGTGGTAGATTAACGGGAGCTCGATTTAAGAATTGTTTAAAAATGCTTACGCTAGTTTATCTAGTTGCTTGATGGGAACTCGTTTTTTCTACGTCTTTGCGAGCGATAAGCCCTGTGTAAGGGCGAGAGCGAAGCAATCTATTCTCTCATGTTAAGTTGCAAATAAAAAGTGTTTAAGCGATTTTGGTACTCTACATGATTTAGTGGATTGCTCCAGGCTACGTTAAAACTTCGCCGGACACGGCGCGTTGCCTGAATCGCCTACTCCAGCCATTACTTGCAGTTATGGTGGACAGGCTGTGGAAGAGTATACCCGCGTCTTATGAAAAAAGAGTAATTAGTTTTTATTGGCCAGAAACACCAATTCTTACATTCCGATAATTTTTCAAATAGAAATTCTTGCGGGGGAGGGGTAACTTTTTGGTATAGTGTTAAATAATGGATGTTAAATTGGGGCAAATGGCCCCTAAAATAAAGGGAGGTAGCTATGAAAAAGCTATTATTACTATCAATTCTAACGGTGTCGGCTGGCTTAAGCGCTGCTACAGTGCAGCAAGCGAAGCAGTTTTGCTCAAACAGAAGGGTATATGATAACTTTGCTGAAGCAGTTATGTGGGATACTAGAACTGCAAATGAAAGAGAGCAAGATGCAATTGCTAATTGTGTGCAATTCTACAGTGTGACAGGAAGAGTTCTAACATCGCCAGGATTGGAATTATAATTGTTGATTGTATGTTAGGTGTCAATTCAATGGATATTCGTTGAGTTGACACTATCTTTGTTTAAGTACATATCATATTGGGGTTCTAAAGACTCTTCAAGAGCAAGTTTCAGAAAAAATTATAGTCGAAGTTATAGATTAGTTCATGCCCGCACGATTTACAAATAGAAATTATTGCATGAAAATGTGACTTTTTGGTATAGTGTTAAATAATGGATGTTAAATCGGGGCAAATGGCCTTTAAAGTGGAGGTAGCTATGAAAAAGCTATTATTAATGATTATGCTAATGGTATCGATGGGTGATGCTTTGGCAGCAAGCTCGGAATGTGCTCAGCTAGCTCAGCAGATTCAGCAGATGCAGCAAATGGGCGGGGGTGATCCAAATATACTTTCTGATCTTTACCATCAAGCTCTTGAGATGAGATGCGATAATATAAATGTACCTAATCTGGGAAGACTAACGCAGGCTCAAGAAGCAGTTAATGATAACATATCTGGAATTGCTAATGGTGTACGTTTATCTTTAAGTAGAGTGCAAGCTCAAATAGCATCTGATGCTAATCTATATGCGTCTAGAATTGGTGCTGCAACAACTAAAGAAGCATTGCTAGAAGCATTAGAGAGCGGATTAGAACAGGTTAGGTTGGATTATGCTGCCGCTATGAATCCAACTAATGGTACAGTATATCAGCCCTATCTTGTAGCTAAAAATGGGTTCAATACATTAAATTCTTTATCTTTGGCGCAGCAACAGGCTTCTGGGATTATCTCTGGAGGAAGATTGGTAACTTTGAAAAAAGTTATGAGTGAGGCTTTAGATACAGCAACTGGACTTCCAATTGATCAAAATTTATTTAGTCCTGGATATATGAATGTTAACAATATGCATTTTTATGCAGAGGTAGGTGGAGCGAATGGTAATGGTGCATTAGGTGCGGCAGTTATTGTATTATCTAATGCCTATAATAATAAAGTTGCAAGCTTGAATTGATTTAAGTAATGCGATCATGATTTAAGTGATTTTGAGATCAGGGGTATCTAATGTAGATATCCCTGGTTTTTTATTGAATTGACACTATCTTTGCTTCCCAAATAAATAAGTACATATCATATCCAGCCAGATGTGGGAAGTTGCGCCTGCTGTGAAAAAGATGCTATTCCAGTAACAAGTATTTATCCAAGTAGGGTGGTGTAAATAGCATAAAAGGTTAAGGGCGCCACAGATTAAACCGATAAACCAAATTCTATGGAAAATTCCTCTATGTCGAACAATTAATGGCAATAGGCTGACTATTCCTAAAACTGCAGCTTCATATTGCATACCCGAAGCAAATAGCCAAACAATACTGGCCATGATAATCGTATATAGATACTTTTGGATCTTGCTTTTGGTATCAATATCAGGAAATAGGGCACCGATTAAACAACTTGCCAGTGTTTGCATCTGTAAAGTAATTGTAATTGGCATCCAGTGTAGCCTAGTTAATCCAACTATTAGCCCTACATAAACCAAGCCACCAAAGATTAAATGTTTATCATAATTTGGCACAAGTGTACTATTCCCTTAGTTTCATTAATTTAGTTCCAGGGTAGTAAAATTTTAAAATTGCCGAATAGTTATAACCTTCATCAACCATTTGGCGGGCGCCCCATTGGCATAAACCTAAATGATGTCCAAGCCCAGTTCCATTAACTGTAATTAGATTAGACTTGTGTTGCACTGAAAAACAATAACTTTTAATGTTTTTAAATAAGCCATACACAATGCGCGCATCTAGATGATGTACACCATTACTGCTATGAAATGACCAGCGTTTAACAATGCCGGCTGGATCGGTTTTGAGACTGATCTTTTTAATATTTTTTATCTTAGGATGCGATTTAGCAATGGTTTGATGGAAATCCTGCTTACTGTAAGTTGCATTCCAATTATAAACCTTAAATGGCTTGCAGAAGTTACAGCGCTCTGTGCGAGCTAGATAGGGGTAAGTTTTAAAATCTTTGTTTTCCATTAAAGCTGGAATTACTCCACCACAACAGCTATCAAACATTGCTAATATTGGTTTACCATTGTGACCTAGAATGAGACCCTTGGTTTCAGTTACAGCAGCGATAGTTTCCTGATTGTCATTTACACCGGTATAGGTTTGATGGTAAGGGCTACTCTTAATGTGGAAAGGGCGCTTGGTTCTGCGGGCTTCAAGGACTTGTGCGGCAACATAACTGCGGGCACTAATTGCCATAGCTTTATTGATTTCCTTAGGCCAGTTTGGCCAACATTCTGTTTTTAATACTGAGCAGATATAATTTTCGATTTCAACTTGATTAACTAATAGGGTCTGATTTTTATTAAATTTGATAATAAAATTACCATGAAATGGTTGACCATTTAATTTGATGGTGTTGCCTAATGGGATTAGTTTGACAGCTTGAAATTTACATAGGTTGCCATTTAAATAGAGCTTTTGATTTTTAGTTGAAATAGTTAGGTTGGTATAAGTCTTGGGGACATTGCCCGGCTCTGGGAAAAGTAATTTAAATTGATCTTTGGAACTAAAATTCCATTTTATTTTGTCTACAATTGGTGCTTGATCAAGTAGTACTTTAACCTGAAACTCTGGAAGTGAGATCGATGTCCAAATTAGCAGTAATGTAACTAAAGTTCTAGATGATAATTTCATGTTGGTTTAATTTTCGTTGTAAATCTACCGGAAGCAAAATTTTTTGATCAACCCCTTGATTAGCAAGGGCATCAGCCTGTTGATTTTGTGCCCTTAAGACATGTTTGATCGTGTAATTACTTGTTTTTAGTAGTTCTAATACTTTGCGATGTAGAATTTGCAGTTGGGGATTTTTAACTTTATAAATCCCTGAAACTTGATTAACTAATAAAAGCGAATCAGAAATAATTTGTAGTTGTTCATTTTCAACTTGTGGCTTAATTAAAATTAGTCCAATAATTAGCGCTAAATATTCAGCTTGGTTATTAGTTTTATGTCCTAAATAAAATCCATGCGCTAAGGTTACTTTACCTAAATGTGTTAAATAGATGCCAGCGGCCGCTGGGCCAGGATTATTTCGCGCTGCGCCATCTACGAATAGTTGCCAAGGTGCTACTTTACTATGCATGAATTAACCTTTTTAATTTATATAAATAAGAAACGATGGCAGCTGCGGCACTGTAACATTTTATGGCGTTTGAGTTCAATTGCAACTTGAGCTGTGACGGGTTCGAAGCAGCCACTGCAAGCACCTTGTTGTAGTTCTACAATTGGATTGCTTATTTTAGTGTATAGTGCATCATATTGGCTGAGCCATTCACCAGGAATATTTATTAGCAGTTTTTTGCGCAGCTCCATTTGTTGAGCTAAATCTAATTCTATCTTAGTTGCTT
>JAHFBM010000046.1 GCA_023250055.1 bacterium
TTCAAAAAAACCTAGTTCATTAATGGCGCCAAATCGATTTTTCAGTGCTCGTAAAACTCTAATCTGCCATTGATCTTCACCTTGGAGATAAAAAACGGCATCAACTAAATGCTCTAAGGTTTTAGGCCCAGCTAATTCTCCCTCTTTGGTGATATGAGCTGTTAAAATAATCGCAATCTGAGTTTCTTTGGCAAGTTGCATTAGGGCAAAGCCTGCTTCGCGTAGTTGATTAATCGATCCATTGGGGCCCGAAGATTGATCTAGGAAGCAATTTTGAATTGAGTCGATTACGGCCAGAGCGGGCTGTTCAGCGCGAATTGTTTCCATAATGATGTTTAAATTATTTTCAGCCAAGAATAACAGTGGGCTGCTTTTACCAATAATGCGTTGAGCTCGATCGGCAACTTGATTGAGTGATTCTTCGGATGAAAAGTAACAGACGCGATAGTTCTGAGACAAGTGATGAGCGATTTGGAGCAGAAGCGTTGATTTACCAATTCCGGGGTCACCAGTTAAGATATTTAAAGATCCCGGAACAATTCCACCACCAAAAACTCGATCCCATTCTCCAAATCCAGATTTGATTTTATCAAATGGAACTGTTTGATGTAGCCCTAGTGTTTGCATGGTGTGACTACTGCTAGCAGCTTTAATTCTAGCTGCTGTGATAGTTTTTTCATTAATCGTATTCCAAGCTTCACATTTTGGACAACAACCTTGCCATTTGGGCAGGAGATAGTTGCAGCCACTACATTCAAAGTTAGTTTTTAATTTACTCATGCTTTAGTCTTTGATCTACTTTCTTAAAGTATTAAGTGTAGGTCGATTTCGAAGCAATTGCGACAGCGGGCTTGATAGCATTCTTCTGCACCAATTAAAATAATGGGGTCATGAAACTTTGCCGGGGTACCATTGATAATACGTTGGGTAAATTGAGCATCTTTGCCACAGACAGAGCAGATCGCATGTAGTTTTAGAACTTTATCAGCTAGTGCTGATAGTGTTGGAATCGGGCCAAATGGTACACCCCTAAAGTCCATATCCAGTCCTGCTGCAATGACTCGTTTGCCCTTATTAACTAGCTCTAGAATTGTATTAATAATTTGTTGATCAAAAAACTGAACTTCATCAATTCCAACTACTTCGATATCCGGTCCAACTAGTTCTAAAATTTGAGCAGCTTCATTTGCGGTAACAGCATTAATTTTAGTGCCATTATGTGATATGACGTAGTGGACTGTTTTGCGGGCATCGAGACTATGCTTGAATGTTGCAATTTTTTGTTTAGCAAGTTCTGATCGTCGTAATCTGCGAATAAGCTCTTCAGATTTTCCAGAAAACATTGAACCATAAATTACTTCTAAAGAGCCTTTGTTTTTCATCTGATTTTATGCCAAGTTTAGATTTTGAAAGTTTTTATTTCTAAGATTTAGTATAAAGAGTGTGCTTTTTTTTGCTAGGGGGTTAGTGCAGTAGGTTTTATTAATCTCACGTGTGCCCACAGGAAGCTTATTATTTAGTTGCGCACACTGCGTCATCACGAATCTAAGGTCTAGGGCTAATGCCAATACGTAAAATTAAAGTCTTGGAATCTGTTGCACCAGTGGAATGGTTTGTGGGGCGTGGTTAAAAGAGTATGACTTGGTAGTTATTCGCAGCTAGACCGAGTGGCAATAGTGCCCCTCTGAGCTTATATGCGAAATTGCGGTGGTTTACAAATGGTAATTTTCTGGTAAGATAATAAGTGATAATTGTTCGATTCTAGCTAGTTATCGTTCGGGGTGGATAACCCTAATAAATAAGTTATCTTGGTGGTGTGCCAAGAGCTAGTTTGCATGTACTTAACGTGTATTAAGATACGGTGCTTTGGACCTGAAGTCAGGTTTGGGTGCAGTGTGATTTAAAAATTTCTAAACCATTCTAATTTATGAAGGGGGCTTAATCATGATATTATTGATAGCTTTCTGTATCTTTGCTGCTGTTGCAGTAATTACGACCTTAATCTTGTTGTATAATTCAGTTTATCTAGTAAAGCAAGCTGAAGTGATTTTAATTGAACGGCTTGGCTCTTATGAGCGAATCTTGGGTCCTGGGTTGCACTTCATTGTGCCTTTTATGGAGAAGCCGCGCTCGGTGATCTGGACTCATTTGGTTCAGCATGATGATCGTAAATATCGCCGATTTACGAATTATATTTGGCGAATCGATTTGCGTGAATCAGTCTATGATTTTCCGAAGCAACATGTGATTACGCGTGATAACGTGACCATTGAGATTAGTACTCTTTTGTATTATCAAATTATCAATCCTAAAGCTGCGATGTATGAAGTTTGTAATTTGCCTGAGGCAATTGAGAAACTTACTCAAACGACTTTACGAAATGTAATTGGCTCGATGGACTTTGATGAGTCACTGGTTTCACGCGATCGAATTAATCAAAAATTGCGTGTAATTTTAGACGAAGCCATTGATAAGTGGGGCGTTAAGGTTAATCGAGTTGAATTGCAAGAAATCAATCCACCGGCCGATGTACGCCATGCTATGGAAAAGCAAATGCGAGCAGAACGTGATCGTCGAGCTGTGATTCTAGAAGCGGAAGGTAAAAAGCGCGCTGCGATTCTGGAGGCGGAAGGTGAGCGCGAAGCGGACATTTTAGTGGCAGAAGGTGAAGCAGGAGCGCGGGTGATTAATGCCCAAAGTGAGGCTGAGGCTCGTGTGAAAACTGCTCAGGCTGAAGCACAAGCGATTGTGATGCTGCGTGATTCGTTACCCGCTGGGCTTGATCCGCAATCTTATTTAGTTGCCATGCAGTATATTAAGGCATTGCCGCAAATGGTAGCTGGTAAGAATGATAAATTGGTGGTTGTTCCGTATGATGCGAGTTCACTAATTGGTTCATTGGCGACGATTAAGAAAGTGTTTAACGACGTGCAATAAATTTTTCTTTGATAAATTTGGGCTGCTGTTTTAATTAACAGTGGCCCATTTTGGTATCTTTTAAAGGCAAAGTAGTACTTTGAGTTTGCTTGTGTTAAATTAATTTAAAAAGATTTTAACTTAAATGTGTTTGAGGAAACAATGGAAGAGGTAATTTTAGTTGAGCAGTCATTAAAGCTGACAGGTGAGGTACATTTGTCTGGTGCCAAGAATGCTGTATTGGTTATTATGGCGTCGCTACTGCTTGTCAAGGGCAAGTCAATTTTGAAGAATGTGCCACATTCGGCAGATGTTGATCAAATGTCGAAACTGTTAGAATCACTTGGCGCAATAGTGAAGTTTGATGCAGCTATGCATACATTGGAAGTTGACGCGACTAATGTTGAAAATTATAGCATTGATCATGGTGCGATGCGTAAAATGCGAGCATCAGTTTTGGTGATGGGTCCACTTCTTGCACGTCTTGGTAAGATTGCATTAACCTATCCAGGCGGTTGTGTACTTGGTAAGCGTCCAATTGATTATCATATTAAAAATTTTAAACGCATGGGGGTTACAATTCATGAGGATGATAATTTTTTAACGGCTGTGACGGATTGCTTGCAAGCTCGTAGATTAGTACTGGAGTATCCTTCGGTTGGCGCTACTGAAAACATTTTGATGGCCGCTACTTTGACGACTGGTGTAACAGAAATTGTTAATGCAGCATTAGAGCCAGAAGTAATAGACCTAATTGATGCATTGCGTAAAATGGGTGCTCGAATTGAATTTAAATCTCCGGCAACCATTTTAATTGAAGGTGTATCTAAATTAAATCCAATTGAACATACTATTATTTGTGATCGTCTAGAGGCTGGAACGTTCCTGCTGGCTGCAGCTGTGACTGGTGGTGAAATTTTTATTCCAGAAATAGACCCAGGGATTATGGATGTTTTTTTATTAAAATTAGAAGAGATGGGGCATATTGTTAAATCTGGCGCTGGAGTTGGCGGAATTGCATTTAAGGCTGCTAGGTATCCACGAGCTGTATCGTTTAAAACTGCACCATATCCTGGTTTCCCAACTGACTTGCAAGCTCCGATGATGGTAGCACAATGTTTGGCGGAGGGCGAATCGACTATTGAAGAGTTTGTTTATGAAAATCGCCTGATGCATGCGCAAGAACTTTTAAAACTGGGTGCGCAAATTAAGGTTGGTGGTCATACGGCTAATGTTACTGGTGTGTCAGAATTGTATGGTGCAGATGTGGTAGCAACTGATATTCGGGCAGCAGCAGCTTTAGCAATTGCAGGTCTGGCAGCGCATGGTTGCACTGTGATTAGTGGTGTAAATCATTTTAGACGTGGCTATGATCAGCTGGATGTGAAGCTGCAGGCTTTAGGGGCTAAAATCAATATTATGCATTCAGACAGTTTGAAGCTGAAGCATAGCAAATGGGCGCGCGAGGAACTGTTGTAGTCCTAAAAAAACTACTTATTTAATTTGAAAAATAGCAGATAGTTCAACTAGCTCACCGGTGATTTTGGCTTGGCGCAATTTACTGTATTGACGATTGGATGTTTCAAGTAGGGTTTCGGCGTTGCGCGTGGCGCTATCCATTGATCTGAATCGAGACGATGCCTCTGCGATTAGTGAATTTAGTAGGATGCTATGCAGATTTAAGCTAAGCTGTTTATGTAAAAGTAGTTTAGCTAGATCGGCTTGTGATTGGATCCAGGTGTATTCATTTAATAGATCGCTATTTAAATTTAATTGAGAACAGCTTTGATTATTCAGGGTGGTTATTTGAATTGTATGAGTGAAGAAGGTGCGGTTTTGATTGCTGAGACAAATGATTTCAGTGGTATCTGGTTGCTGTTTAACAAGATTCATAATAATTTGTGCGGTTTCATTGAGCGCTGCATGGTTAAATTTTGTAATTTTTAATTTAATTTCATGTTTGCGCTGAACAAGGTCTATCAGTTTTTTTCCGATGACAACGATCTCGCTTGGCAGCGGGTGTGTTTTTTGATATTGATCTAATGCTTTGATGATGTCGCTATTAAAGCTACCACATAAACCTTTCTGTGAGCCGATTAGAACCATGATGCGTTGTTGCTTAGGGATAACAATCTGACCAGGGATAGTTGCTTGTACTAAGCTGGTTAATTGGTCTAGCTTGGTTTGATAGGCATTTAGATAACCAAGTTGATTGTTTAATTGAGAGTGCACAGACATTGACACCAAGCGCATAGCTTGAGCTATCTTTTGAATAGTTTGAATGGTATTAATGCGTTGACGCAATTTCGCTAGTTGAGACATTGGGCTCCTTCAAAATCGTTTGTTATTATAACATGAAATATTTATTTTGATAAAGGAAATCAAATTGAAAATTATGATTGATGGATATAATTTAATGAAGAGAATTGTTGGATCAAGTTTAATTAGTGAGCGGGTCTGTGATCAGTTTCTTCAGGCAATTGGTAGATATAGTAAGCGCAAAAAGCACTCTATTACAGTCTATTTAGATGGTGGCGATTTGGCATATGCAAGTCATGAACACCGTTATGGTTTGCATATTACCTATTCCGGTTATCAGCAAACAGCTGACGATATGATTATGCAATCTGTTAAAAGTTGTCGAGGGCAAGCTATTTTGGTAGTGACATCTGATCGAGAATTGGCTGATTTTGCACGAAATTGTGGAGCTGATATACTGGGGTCAGAAGAGTTCTATGAATATTTGAAAGCGACGGGGATAGCGCAGGCGAGAAGTTCGGCTCAAGCTAGTTTGCATAAATTAGTATCAGATGAGTCAGATCAGTCGACTTGTTCGAGTAGGCAAGATTTAACGCTAAATGAACTGATGGAGCTCGGTTCACGTCAATTGCCGCTTAAGCCAGAATCTGAGCCACAGTCGCGCAAGTCTTCTGGCCAGCAGCTATCCAAGGTTGAGCGAAGCGTGCAGAGAAAATTAAAAAAACTATGAAACAAAAGCTAATCTATCAGCTAGACGAGTTGCCAGAATTGGTTTCTGGGTTAGCTGAACAACTGCAAGATAAGAAGATAATAGTGTTAGTAGGTGAGCTGGGTGCAGGTAAAACTACCCTGGTGAAGGCCTTGTTGAAAGAATGGGGCGTGTCAGATGATATTACTAGTCCAACCTTTGCTTATGTAAATTATTATAAAAATCGGGATGGTCGGGGTTTTTTCCACTTTGATTTATATCGAATTGGCGGATTGGAAGAGTTCTTGAGTCAAGGGTTTGATGAGTATTTACAGCAGTCAAATATGGTTTGTATAATTGAATGGCCGCAGGTAATTGAACCGCTATTGAAGTCTGGGTATACTTGTTTAAGCCTTAAGCATGTTGCTAGCGATAGTCGAAGCATAACAATTTTAACAGATAAGATGGGTGAATTTGGTGGTTAGAAGTCCTTTAGAGCAAAAGCCAGACTATTTAGTTTGTACATGTGCTTGTGTAATGTATTCTGAAATTGTAGATGCAATTAGGGGGGGCGCTAAAGACTTAAAGTCGCTTTCAGATGAGCTGTTGGTGGGGGTTGGTTGTAGTAGTTGTGTGGCTGAAGTACAACAAATTTTACAAGAAGAATTGAAGTGATTTTGGTCTGTTTGATTAAAATAGTAATTTTGTAGTTGATAAGCGCTCAAAAAAACAATATTCTATATTCGTAACTTCTTTGAAAGATTCATTTATATTGGCACTATGGCGAGATTCCCGAGCGGTCAAAGGGGACGGACTGTAAATCCGTTGGCTCAGCCTTCATAGGTTCGAATCCTATTCTCGCCACCAGATCTTGCTAAAGCGGATAGTGCCCTTTCTGGCTCGCAGAGAGACAAAGGGGTTGAAATCGCGATTTAGTGCGGGAATAGCTCAATTGGTAGAGCGACAGCCTTCCAAGCTGTAGGTTGCGGGTTCGAGTCCCGTTTCCCGCTCCAAAAAAAAGTAGTTGCAACTTGGTTAAAAACAGGTACAATATATTTCGTAATTGCTGGCGTAGCTCAGTTGGTAGAGCAGCTGATTTGTAATCAGCAGGTCACTGGTTCAAGTCCAGTCGCCAGCTCCATAAATTCTTATTTTCTTAGTTGTATCCTCTTTAGAACGAATTTCAAGCGTAAGCTTGATCTTAGGGGTTCTTTGGCAGATTTTGTTAATATCTCGCCTTATAAAACCGGGTTATTTTATGATAAATTGTTGTTTTTTTCAAAATTTAATTTAAAATACTTAGGTAGAGTAACGTTGCAGCTAAGTGCTAACTTTGTTTGCCCACGTAGCTCAGTTGGTAGAGCACTTCCTTGGTAAGGGAGAGGTCACCGGTTCAAGTCCGGTCGCGGGCTCCATAATTATGTTGTTCGTTAATAAAAATTTAAATACTCAGTTACCTTTTTTGGGATTAAGG
>JAHFBM010000047.1 GCA_023250055.1 bacterium
ATCGATCTAGACTGTCCCACAAGTAACCTTATCGCGGATCAAGGCTAGTTCGGCTACTCTCTCAAACAATGGCGCTGCAGTGTTGGCACCATACAAAGTACGATAATTTTTAGTATTTTTGATAAATGTAATAATCACTCGACTATAATTGCCTTTCTGCACAATCCCAGCAAAGGTATAGATTTGATTAGTATGAGAGTACCCACCATTTACAACTAAGCGCGCTGTACCAGTTTTGCCAATCACGTCATACCCTTTAATTTTAGCATGCACACCCGTTCCATGCTGCACTGTGTCACGCAACATATTTTGAATAATTCGCACCGGTTCAGAACTATAAATTCGCTCTGGCGGACAACTTGGCTGATCTAAAATTAATCGCGGCTGAACCAAAACTCCATCATTAGCAATCACACCAAACGCTCGTGCCAACTGCAATAAATTAGCTGTAATTTCATAACCAAAGGACAATGATATAATAGAGCGCTTAGACCATCTTTTAGGATGAGAAACATAACCTGATTGTTCTCCGGCAAAATTCAAACCGGTTTTTATACCAAATCCTAATTTACGATAATGATCATATAGTTTTTCATTCAAACGCTTAGCTACTTTAACCATTCCAATATTATTGGAATACACAATTACCTCAGAAAATGGAATTTTGCCATTGGCATGCACAGTTGTAAAATGCATGCCATCAATCGAAGTCGCCTCACGATTTTCACAATCAATAATCTCATCTGCGGTCACAACCCCCTCAGACACTGCCGCTAATGCTACAAAGATTTTCATGACCGAGCCTAATTCATATGTATCACACAGCGCAATTGGTTTAACCCTATTCATATCTAATTCCCCTTGAGCATTAGGCTCAAATCCTGGACAACCCGCCATTGCTAAGATATCCCCTGACTTAGGATCCAATACAATCACAGCGCCTAACTCTGCCTCTAGCTTAGTAACAGAATCAGATAATGCCTCTGTTACTAAATATTGCAGATCACTATCAATTGTTAAGCGCAAGTCCTTACCCAGCAGCCCAGACTTTTGCAGCTCTCGCTTAAAATAAAATTTGGCCGACCGAGCCTCTTTTTCTAATAATACTTTACTAAGCTGGCCCGACAAATAATTATTATACTGCTGCTCCAACCCAAATAATCCAATATTATCAATATCAGTTATTCCAATAATTTGCCCCATTGCATCACTTGGATAAAATCGACTAGGTTCTTTCATAAACTTTAAATCTTCTAAGTCGGCAGATTGAGCACAGTTATAAAAATCTGCCGAACAACGCCGCCCAACATACATAAAATATTTTTTGGCTGACCGATCTAAACGACCAACTGCTGATGGTGCATATTTATTTAAAAATTTAACCAAAGCTACTCGATTTTGAATCTGCCGCGGCAAAATAAAGGCTGAAATTGACTCTTTATTCAAGGCAACTGGTTGACCATAGCGATCTAAAATTTGACCGCGCACAGGGTAGCTAATTAACTCTACACTATACTGCTTGCGCCCCAAATTAACAAAAAAATCACGTTGCCAGATTTGAATTACAAAAAGATTTGCAATTACAACAAGATATAAACCCACAAAAACTAAAAACAGGAAGGTGCTACGCAACTTGCTATTCATCGACTTTATGCACCTGATGCACGACCGTTTGCTTCATTCCTAATTCAGAGCTGGCATAGTTTCTAATTAACTTACTACCTTGTTGCAAGTGCAGCTTATGAACCAAATCATCCCGCTCTCGCAATAAATCATCCCGCTCATGCTCTAAGCGCTGGTACATATAAGATAAACGCACAAATCGACTTTGTTTATGAATTTGCAAGAAAACAAAGCACACATTAATGGCAATAAATACCGTAATCATTGTGCTTGTTAACCAGCGCCGCTTCCATAACAACATAGCTCTCCCACTTCGTACTATAGCCAAACTCACTTAGTAGCTCACACTGCGTCATCACGAGCCCCTTGTGGACGTGGCGATCCATTTAAAACTGCGTCATCGCGAGCCCCTTGTGGGCGTGGCGATCCACTTAAAAATTAATAGAGCCACGTCGCTAAAAGAAGGCTCCTCGCAATGACCCAGCCTCTGCCAAGGCTATGTCGGACAGGCAATGCTGGTTTGTGCAAAGCTTACTGCAATTAGCTATATATCATAGATCTAAGCAGGTCAAACCTGAGACTGTCAATTAAAATTCACGATAACCACTAAAATGCACTTCCATATGTGGCTCACCAGTTCTACGATCTAACTTAAATCCCCAATCAACTTTAATAGGCTGGGGCTGTGTCATGCGAATTCCAAAGCCAATAGAGTGCCGATAGTCAAAGCTGTTTCGTTGAATCAAGCCCTTATCGCTAAGCGTCAATGAATCATAACCGGGAGTATCCCACCCAGCACCACCATCATAGAAAAAAGCACCCTTCATAGCCAAATTGCTAGTAAATGGAAAGATTAACTCAGCGTTAACATAGAAAGCTTTTTTGCTCCCAATGGAGGCCATATTATGATCACTAGTACCTGTTTTAATCACAGGACCAATCTGGCCAAACAAGAAACCTCGCACACTAGTTGGTCCACCAACATGGAACAGCTCTCGATAAGGAACCTTGCGACCATTAATTTCACTAACTACTCCAAAATGTGTGTGAACTCCAAATACTAAATCATGCTCACCAATCAATGGCGCGTACCAGCTAGCATCAACTTCAACCTTACACACTCCCATACGATTATTACCTGACCCCAATCCCAATCTGGAGATCAATGACCACTGATAGCCACGACAAGGATGCTCAGTACTATTGCGATAATCTTGACGAACAACACTATTTAAACTAATTAATCCACCAGCCTGAAAACGATCGCCCAAAATTTTCTGCAAAAGAACCTCTTCTGCTCTAAAATTAGTTGTCTTAACTTTAGGTTTTTCACTAAAGCTAATATTGTCAAAGGCCAAATCAGTTTCGATAAAAGTTTCATGCAGGTAATTTGGGCTTAACATAAATCCTAAACCAGAAGAAGCTCCAATTCGATTTTCTCTAAACGCTTCTACGTTTTGAAGCTCTTCATCATAATTCCCCCGCGAAACATGCAAATCAGTTCTTCCCATAATTGGTTTATCAAATAGCCATGGATTAGCTGCCAGCAGCTGCATTGTCCAAATCTCCTTGGACCACTCGCCCGCTGCCTTCAATAGATAGCCCCGGCCAAAAACATTAGTATCATATACCTCTGCTCCCACCCGAATTGAATTACTAAGAGACATTGCACCAGCTCCACCACCATAACCCATATTCATACCAACTCGGCCGGTCTTCTTCTCCTTTAAGATCAAATCTAAATCTGCCCAATCATTATCTAAGCGATGCAGCTTCCAATCTGCACCACCTTGTGGATCAAAATAACCCATCTGCAACACCCGATCTTTGGATACGTCCATGCGCACAGTTGTAATCAAATCACCATCACCTAAAGCTAGCTTGCGCCGAATCACTTTATCTCGCGTCTTCTTGTTACCATAAATATTAATTTGATTCACATGCACCTTGCTACCAAGCTCAATATTAAATGTAATTGCAACTGTTTTAGTAACCGGATCTGGAATTACCATTGGTGCTGTTTCAACGAAGACATACCCTTGCTCACCCCAAACGGTCCTAAGCAATTCACTTGCATCACGTAAATTTTTTTCAGAATATATCTCTCCGGTTTGCAGTGGTAAATTAGCTAACAGATATTCATTAGAAACGTTTTCAGTACCACCCTCAATTTGAACCTCACCAATTCGATACTGATCACCCTCTTCCACCACAAAGGTGATATCAAATTGACGGGTATCTGGGCTCAAATCGGATTGGATATCCATGACATTGGCCATTAAATATCCATTAGATCGATAATGACTACGAATAAAGTGCTTGTCTGCAATTAAATTTTCAGGATGATAACTACCAGCCTTAGTCAAACCACCTAACAACCAGTCTTCTCGTGTAAACATTACTTTTCGCAAATGACGCGCCTGCATTTGTCGCGTACCACGAAAGAGAATTCGACGGACTCGTGAAGGACGATCTTCAACAACTTCAACTACCAATTTGACCTGCGAATTAAGTTTAGCCCCTAGCCCGACTGGCACCAAAGACGCTTTAACCTTTGCAAAGTGATAGTCATTTTCTCGATACAGCTTACGAATTTTCTGCTCTACTTGTGGCAAATCTGATTCGGATAATGCATGCACACTATCTAGATCCAAAACTTTACTTAGCTCTTTTTCACTAATAGCAGATTGCCCCTTAAATTCAATCTCAGTCAACTGTGGCTTTTCATAAGTAATTACATGCAGATTCATATGCTCACCATCTAACACCTCACCTGCCACCACGATCTGTTCAAAATATCCAAATGGCTGACCAAGGTCATAAAGCTTATGGATTAGTTTACTGGTTTTAGATATTTTAAATTGAGCGCCTATAGCATATGGCAAATTATTTCGAATCATAGCATCAGTTAAAAAATGATTCGAATGATGTCGCTTTAAAATTATTTTCTTGATAATTAAATCATTAAAATCTTCACCATCAACTTGGCCTATTTTTGCTTGATCTTCTATTTGATCGGCCTGAATTAAACTTATATTACAAATTAGACCAACTAAAAACAGCTGTTTTAACATTTTTAATGACAACATTCATCGCTCCCAAATCAAGCCCTAGGACCACGCCTAGATGGCTTGTTCTACTTCTTTATGATTTTCATTATAGCCAAATCTTTTAAGATGCTCAATTTCGATCCAATTTATGCTAATCTAAAAATAAAGATATTATTTTTTCCTAAAGCGAGCTAAATCCGTCATGCCACAATTAACTATTACCAATACTCTAACTGGCCAAAAAGAAAAATTCGTTCCACTGATTGATTCACAAGTCAAGATGTATGTGTGTGGCATTACTCCTTACGATTATGCCCATATTGGACATGGCCGCGTGTACGTCACGTTCGATATCATGTATCGTTTATTAACTTTCTTAGGATACCAAGTTAGCTATTGCCGTAACTTCACTGATATTGATGATAAACTGCTAAACAAAGCTGCTAAAGAATTCGGCGACCAAATGCGCTATCATGAAATTGCGCGCAGATACATTGACGCCTACCACCAAGACATGCAAAGCCTACAGTGCCTACCGCCCACCTATGAACCCTATGTCACCGAAACAATTAATGAGATTATTGTCATTGTACAAAATTTAATAGATCAGGGACATGCTTATACTGTAAATGGGAGCGTTTACTATAGCGTTAGCTCATTTGAAAATTATGGCAAACTTTCTAAACAAAATTTAGATGAATTAAGCGCTGGCGCCCGAGTTGAAATTGACCTCGAGAAACACAGCCCACTTGATTTTGCGCTGTGGAAGTCTGAAGAAAATGGCACATTTTGGCAAAGCCCGTGGGGCTGGGGCAGGCCAGGATGGCATATTGAATGCTCAGCTATGGCAAATAAATTTTTGGGAGCTCAAATTGATTTACATGCTGGCGGACAGGATCTAACTTTCCCGCATCATGAAAATGAAATTGCTCAGTCTGAAGGCGCACACAACTCTCAATTTGCTAAATATTGGATGCATAATGCCTTTGTTCAAATCAACAAAGAAAAAATGTCCAAATCATTAGGCAATTTCTTCACGCTCAAAGATATTTTTAAAAGTTACGACCCTATGATTCTAAGATATTATTTAGCTTGCCATAACTATAACACCCCTTTAGAGTTTGACATTAATGAACTAGGCAAGTTACAAAAAAGCTATCAAAGACTGGCGCTTGCACTAAATGAAGTCTCAACTACTCAGGTCACAATCGAACAAGTCAAATCTAATCCAGTAACACACAAAATGTTACAATTTATTTGCGATGATTTAAATATTTCTGGTCTATTTGGAGTAATTTTTGAAAATCTAACTCAAATGGACCTAGAGTCTAAACAGTGTGTAAAATTTTTTTTACAGCAAATCATAGGGCTAACTATGCTATCCATTGAGCATCAACTAGAAATTACGCCGCAAATTCAGGATTTAATTGATCAACGCGAATCTGCACGAGCAGTTAAAAACTGGGCCTTGGCTGATCAAATCAGAGAAGAATTATCCTCTTTAGGGCTTATAGTTCAGGATAAAAAATAAAATTATTGCAATTTCATCACCTATTTACGTAAACTAAAAACTATAAATGGAGAGGTTTAAAATGGATTTATTCAAAAAATCTTTAACTATTGTATTAATTTGGGGACTGAACTTAATACCAAGTTTAGCCCTAAGTTCATCAACCGGTCCAAATACTGGTATAAAAAATGCCATACATAGTCTCACACTTGATGCGACTAAAGCACCACAAGAGCTAGCTAAGGCCAAAAAATTAAACCCATTCCGGGTAACTTTATTTGGCGCTAGTCGAATAAAGCAGGACCATCCTGCTAGTCAAGCTGCCTATAAACTTGCCCAACAGCTGGCCAAGGACCATATCTCAATTATCACGGGCGGCAGCTCAGGCATTATGCAAGCTGGAAATTGCGGTGCAGCGAGCATCAAAAGTGATCAGATTAACAGCTTAGGTGTAACCAAATCCAATTTAGAAGTTAATAAGTGCATTCAAAAAGAGCTCCAATTTGATTCTTTTGCGATCCGCAAGAGCTTCTTAATGCAACTATCCAATGCTTATGTCTTCTTCCCTGGCGGTTATGGCACCCTCGATGAGCTTGGCGAGGTACTGTCACTGATCCAAGAACATGAGCTCGCTCCTGGTCCAGTAATTCTCTTTGGTAAAGCATACTGGCAGCCTCTAATGGATTGGTTACGAGAAAAAGTATTCCCTGAGAAACTAGTGGCCCAAGAATACCAAGATATTATCACGATAACTGATAGCGTAGAAACAGTCAGACAAATTATTCTCGCACACAAAAAGCAACTAAAATAATATACTAACTAAAGGAGTTTATATGTCTAAATCTAAACTTTTAATAGTAGCTTTACTAAACTATACAACCGCTCAAAGTGCATATGTATCACCGGCTTGGCCTCGACCTAACGGCACAACTGGCGGCAACACAGCTGCTAGCAATACTCTACCTGACGCTAAATTCACATCCGATACCTTATCACTACCTGGTGATAGTAGCTGGAATGGATCTTCAAGCTCTGATAGCAGCCCTTATGGCAGCACTCCACCCCCAGCTGCCAATAATGATAGCTTTAGTTTACCGGGGGATAGTGATTGGAATACTCCGTCGTCCACAGATA
>JAHFBM010000007.1:0-12570 GCA_023250055.1 bacterium
AGCTATAATCTGCACCATAATAGGGCCTCCTAAGATTTTGAAACTTCTTTGAGGCCCTATCTTATTAAATCCGTTTAATTATTTTAAGAGTTTAGTCTCACATCTATCTGAACTTAGACAATACCAAATCTCTGTTTTATGGATTGAGCCTCTCGAATAGCATCCTCTACCGAATTTAATTTCAACTTTTTCATTATAATGACCCCTATAAACTAGACGCCTACCCTATCGAGTGATTGGTAAGATCACGGCAGAGCGCGATTTTTTAGAACGTCACTATAGTGTCTAGGTAGTTAAGTTTTAAGACCGAGGGGCCCTGATGGGACCCTCGGTAAGTCTTTAGCCTAGTACAATTGCATTATCTTTGAGACTAGCATTAATTATTTTAATATCAGGATTTTTGAGAATATATTGCGAAATTGGTGCAATTAAATGTTGCTGAATGGTGCGCTTTAATGGTCGAGCTCCAAATTCGCTAGAATAACCTAAATTTGCCAATTTATTAATGATGCTGCTATCAATTGACAGCTGAATGTTTTGGCTGGCTAAGCGATTTTCTAGTTGTTGGATTTGAATTTTAGCAATAGCTTCGACATTCTTAATTGTTAGCTTTTTAAAATAAATAATAGCATCGATTCGATTTAAAAACTCTGGCTTAAAAGATTGATATAGCAGGTCATCAATTTGATTTTTAAGTTTATCGTCAATCTGGCTGGATTCTAGGATTAGATGTGCTCCAATGTTGGACGTGATGATAATAATTGTATTTTTAAATGAAATGATTTTACCTTGACCATCAGTCAAGTGGCCTTCATCTAGAATTTGCAACATGATATTAAATACGTCACTGTGGGCTTTTTCGATTTCATCAAACAATACGATGCTATATGGGTGACGCCGAACTTGTTCGGTTAACTGTCCACCTTCTTCGTAGCCAATGTATCCTGGGGGGGCGCCAATCAGCCTAGCAACAGAATGCTTTTCCATGTACTCTGACATGTCTATGCGGATTAATTTATGCGGATCGTTAAATATAAAGTTAGCTAGGGCTTTGGCAACTTCGGTTTTTCCAACACCAGTTGGACCCAAGAAGATAAATGAGCCGATTGGTCGATTAGGGTCTGTTAGTCCAGCGCGGTGCATTTGAATCGCCTGGGTCACACGCTCAATAGCTTCATCTTGACCAATAACTTGTTGTTTTAAAATATCGGCCATTCGTAATAGTTTTTCAGACTCACTTTGCTTGAGTTTTTCAGCTGGAATTTTGGTCCAGCGAGCCAGGACAGCTGCGACATCCTCTTCATCTACGAGCTGCTTTACCAGCTTTCCATCGATAGCCTTGATTTTTTCCTGTTCGGATTCAAGCTCTTTTTCTAGCTGAACTAGCGTACCATATTTAATTTCAGAGGCTTTAGCAAAATCACCGGCACGTTCAGCTAAGTGGTAAGAGTAGTTGGCAGCTTCAATCTTTTCCTTAAGTTTATTGATTCTTTCTAGAGGGGCCTTTTCAGTTTGCCATTGGTTGAGTAGTTTTTGGTGTTCAGTCTTTAAGCCTATTAACTCTGCCTGCAAAGCGTCAAGCCTGTTTTTGGCTACCGGATCATCTTTTTCTTTGGTGAGTGCGACCTTTTCGATTTCAAGTTGTTTGATTTTGCGTTCGAACTGATCGATTGATTCTGGTTTTGAGTCGATTGCCATTTTGACCATAGCAGCTGCTTCATCGATTAGATCAATGGCTTTGTCGGGTAGGAATCGATCGGGAATATATCGATCAGACAATAGAACAGCTTGCACTAGGGCGTCATCTTTAATTCTGATGCCATGGTGCAGTTCATAACGTTCCTTTAGGCCACGCATAATTGAAATGGCATCTTCAATTGAAGGTTCTTCAACTAGAACTTTTTGAAATCTACGCTCCAGTGCCGCATCTTTTTCAATATATTGCTTATATTCTTTTAGGGTAGTGGCGCCAATGCAATGCAGCTCTCCGCGGGCTAAAGCAGGTTTAAGTAAGTTAGAGGCATCCATGCCGCCACCAGTTGCGCCGGTACCAACTAACATGTGCAGTTCATCAATAAATAGAATGACAGGTGTTTCAGATTCACCAATGGCTTTTAAAACACCTTTGAGGCGCTCTTCAAATTCTCCTTGATATTTCGCTCCAGCAATTAGCAAGCCCAGATCGAGAGACAAAATTTGACTGTGGTATAGACTTTCTGGAATGTCATTTGATACAATTCTTTGAGCAATCCCTTCTACTACAGCAGTCTTGCCGACTCCAGGCTCGCCGATTAAAACCGGGTTGTTTTTGGATCGACGAGATAGGATTTGAATTACGCGTCGAATTTCAACGTCGCGACCAATGACTGGGTCAAGTTTTCCATCACGCGCCAGATTTGTTAAGTTTTGAGTATATCGTTCTAGAATGGGCAATTGCTCTTCAGGCTGTTTGGAGGTCACAGTCTTTCCTTTCTTAGATTTGGGACTCGTTCAACAGTTTACTGTCGTCTTAAAAATAACTATATTAGAGTGTGTAGTCTACGATAAAATAGTAAATAATCTAAAAGGAAAAATTAAGCATGGTTTTGCGCGCTAACTACCTCTTCAAACTTGGAATGCTGGCACTTATTGTTTGGTGTGGTTGGGGGGTTTATGGATATTTTTTTGAGGTTGATGCACCGCAAATCTTCTTATCAGGATTAGATGAATTTGGATATTATTGTAGCGATACACATTGCACATTAACTGGCAATGAGCGTCAAAAGATTTCATATGTTTCGGTTTGGCTTGATGACAAGCAGCTTTCAAATAATTATAAAGTTGGTCGACGTAAATTTGCACACGATATTACAATTGATACTACGCAAGTTTCTGATGGTAAACACGTTTTAAAGGTTGAAGCAACTGGATCGACTTATAAAAAACAAAAGGTTGCGATTGTTCGTGAGTTTTATGTTGACAATATTGCATTGCAAGCTGCGTTCATCAGACCTGAAAGTGAACAAAAGGTTCTACAGGGTCGCACCTTACATGTGCAATTTCAGGTAAATAAACCAGTTCAGCAGGCCGTTGTTAAGGTTGGTAGTAATATATATAGCGCCGTGCTTGAGTCACCTAATTCTAGAATTATGGAGGCATTTGTACCCGTACTTTGTGAGGATAAGCCGGGAGACGTGGGATATGTGGTTGAGATTGTAGATCGGGTTGGCAATCAGATTATTTTGGATGGCCATTATCAGGTGCTTGCTGCACAGTTTAAAACTCAGTCTTTGAAGGTTGATAGCAAAAAAATTGAGTTTGAGCGAGAGGTCAGTCGTAGTCAGTCGGATTTGAATCAAGAATTAGATCTACTTGCGCAGAAATCTCCTAAGGAGAAGCTCTGGAAAGGTAAATTCTATCTTCCATTGGAATCTACGGGGGTTGCAACGGAGTTTGGTGTACAGCGAGTCACGGCCGAAAAAGGGCGGTATGATCATAAGGCCTTAGATTTACTAGCAATGCCGCGCAGTGTTGTCTGGGCCCCGCAAGATGGAGTTGTGATTATTAAGGATCGTTATGCAGATAGTGGGAATACAGTTGTGATCGATCATGGTTTGGGTATTTTTACATTACTCTTCCATTTAGAAGATTTTGCGAATATAAATATTGGAGATAAGATTCGCCGTGGCAACCCAGTTGGTAGAATGGGTAAGACGGGGTACGCCTCTGGATATCATCTACATTGGGAGATGCGAATTAACGGAATACAAGTTGATCCTGAGCAGTGGACCCGCGATAACTTTTAGGAGAAATTAGTCTTGATACGATTCGGCTTAAGCGGTAGCCGTTTCTTGATGTGGCTATTGCGTAGTAGTGTTGGATTAAAAACTTTCTTAACAGTTGGAGTGGCTGTTTGTTTGGGACTGGTGACTTGGGTTATCGATCAAAACTTGATGCGGCGACAGCGAGACGAAACTATTAAGGTTCGTAATTTAGAAAAACAGCTATTTCTGCAAGATCAAGTATTGGATGAGTACCAGAAGTTAGTGTCACAGCAGAAGCAGTTGGTTCAAAAAAATTTAGATATGAAAGAGGCGGCAGTCGAAGGCTATGATTATCTCTTGAACCTGGCCCAGCAGGCCGGGTTAAGTCTGCAGGCTATGACATCTAACAGCATTGAGCTGACTGGTGAGTATCAAGCGCTGCAATTTTTTCTAAAAAAATTGGCAACTTCGCCTAGATCATTTGATTGTCAAGAACTTAAAATTCTTCAAAATGATGACAGATTGCAAATTACCTATGTATATGGTATTCATACTTTGGTAAGCAAATAAGTTTTGATGAAGCAAACTTAGAGTGATTTAGGAGAGAGTAGTGAAGATGATCCACAATTTAATTTGGATTGGTCGTTTCGCGACCATATGTTTATTGGTTAAATCGTTTGCCATGCTTGGACTGATAGACTCGATTGATAAAACAGTTTTACCGGCAGCACCAGCTGAAACAATTATGCCAACAGCGCCCAATAAAACGGTCTTACCAGCTACTTCTTCTTCGGCATCAGTGGCCGGTCAGCCTGTGCCTGTTTTGTCTCAAACAAAATTTAAATATCAACCAAAGTTTAAATATCAACCCAAGCGTGTTGCAAAAGAGGCTGTAGCTTCGACACCTGCGGCAGCATTAGCGGCACCTGCAAAGCCAGAAACTGTGAATATTGTGCCAGACAGTCCTCTTAAACCGGCCGCTTTGGTTACTAAAAAAATCTATGTTAATCATGGTTTTTCAGATCAAGACTTTATTAAAAAATTAGAAACTATGTGGCGGCACCTTTCGCAGTCTAATCCTAAGTCATTTATTTCAATTGGGGGGAATGACAAGAGTGTATTTGTGAAGGGTGATGAGCGGCACGTGTTGGAGCTTGAAAAATACATTGAGTCATTAGATAAGCCAATTGTACAAATTAGAATAGATGCAATTATTTTATACGCCCAGCGAGGGTATAACTTTGATGTTGGAATTGATTGGTCAGGAGTTTACAATCGGGCTCAAACTTTGGTGCAGCAGGGCGCGCCCTTTGGGTTTGCTGGGATGGGCGGAGGCCTAACTGATTTTCCAACTCCGACGCAGCCTTTAGGCGGAACCTATTCATCAACTACTGGGGCTCCGGCTCTGTATGCCACACCACCAAATACCAATTTATTTGTTGATCCAACTAATTTTGCTTTAAACTTATTCAATAAAGTTCTTAATCCAACCAACTCGTCATCGTCTGGCAATTCATTTGTAAAGATTCCATTTGTGTTTGGTGGTCCTGACTTGAATTTAAAACGATTGAGTCTTGTCCTAAACGCAGCTGAGCGAGAATCGAAGGTTAAGATTATTTCTCGGCCATCAATTTTGACTGGGAATGGAATTAAGGCGATGGTTAAAGTTGGGCAACAGTTGCCAATGCAACAAGCGACTATTAATAATGCATCAGGCACCATTTATAAGGGAAATCAAGTTGTTTATCACCCTGTTGGTATTGAGTTAACTGTTAAGCCAACGATTGCTGCTGACAAGCAAAGTGTGAGCTTGGAAGTTGACATTACAAACATCGAAGTGGTTTCTGGAAGCACCCAAAGCAATGATGATGGGATCATGACTAATCCACCAGTGTTGAGTGACTTATCTGTTAACAATACAATTCTCTTGCGCAATGGGCAAACAACTGTAATTGGTGGGTTAACGCAAAAATCAGATAAAAAGACTGCTAATCGAATTCCACTGCTGCATCGCATACCATTGCTTGGGAACCTGTTTAAAGCTAAGCTCACTAGTGACGATGAGCTAGAAGAGTATATATTTATTACACCAACGATTATTGATCAAGCTGTTTAAAAGTTTTTGAAAATAAATCCCTTCAACTTAGAACAAGCTGAAGGGATAGGGGGTGAACAATACACGGAGTATTGTTCATTTAGGGATTTTTTTCAACTTCTAATTACGGCTAGATTCTAACAGCACATTGGGGGGCTGTCAAGCCGGTAAGTTTAGGCTAAAACTAGTGGATTCTGGGATAAATGTCTTTAAATAGTAGTTAAAGTTATGCTTTTGGTTGATTAAGAATTTGTAAAATTCTTTTTTTTAAAGCTAGAAAGTCGTAGTTCTTCTTGATAAAAAATGTATGTAAATATTAGAGCTGGAATAATTAGGATAAAAAATTGAGCAGGCACCTGCCTTTTGTATAAGATTATTTCATTGATGACTAGGACAAAGGGTGTAAAGAAGTTAATAGCAGATAAAAATATTGGTGAGAAATTCTTAGACAAATTGGCTCGAGTGCGATGAAGTAGCAGTTCACCACAAACAATCAGTATCATGATTAGACTGACTGTTTCTAAATCAAAAGTAATAGGCTGTTGGTTGGGCATGGCTAGAAAAACTATTAAGGAGCCAAGGCCGCACGCTAACGCGCCAACTCCAGTTATCATAATTCCATGTTCTCCTTTGCGAACCAGCTCGCTAATTACTAGCCAGCCATAGCCGCAGGAAGTTGTAATTAGTAAGGTTAGTCCTCCTAAATGTGAAAAAATTAGGGCATGTTCAACCTGGGCTTCAAAAAAAGTAATCAGGATGAGGGTTGATGTGCAAACTATTAGAGCTAATAGTTGCAAGCGACTAGGCTTAATATGGTAGAAAAAAAACATAATTAATCCGATTATGATAGGCTCAAGGCTTGTGATTAGAGATGTTTCGGCGTTGGGTAAATTAAATGTTACGATTCCCCAGATGACCTGTGGAACAATAAAACCAAAGATACAAGCTAGTAGATGGTCTTTGGTTAATTTCGGATTTATTTTGAAGTAGGGATAATTGAACCAGTATTGATAGCTTAATAAAATTAGACCTGATAGTGTAAATCTAGCTCCCATGACCAGTGATAATGGCATTAGCTTGTGCCCTAAAATGTTATTAGAGAAGGTGGTAATAGCGGCTAACACCGCTAATCCTAAAATAAACCACATGGCATAAATCTCCTCTTAAGTTAAAGGATTTGGAATAAAGTGGATTTGGCTTTGCCAACTAGTTTGGCGAATTAGCTGAAACAGATCAACAATTTGATTGAACCTTGGTGATTTTAAATAAATTTGACGAATGTGCCAATTGTTTAATTTAGAAACTATTGGCGTGACCGGTCCCAAAATCAGAGTGTCAGGGGCAATGTCGGATTGCTGTTGTAATAGTATTTCAAAAATAGCATGACAGTCTAATTCTAGTTGGGACTCATCTTGATTGACAAGTTCGAGCTCGGCCATTCTGATAATGGGTGGGTAATTAGTCTTAGCGCGATTCTGAATTTCAGTTTGATAAAATCTAAGATAGTCGACTTCATTTAGATAGTTAAAAATTGGATGATCGATGGTGGTTTGAACGATAACTGTGCTACTAGAGCTTTGTCGCCCGGCTCGCCCGGCTACTTGAATAATTTGTTGAAGGGTTGTTTCGGCGGCGTTATAAAGGGGCAAGTGCAAATTTAGGTCTGCCCATAAAATACCCACCAGTGTTACCCCGGGAAAGTGATAACCTTTGGTAATCGTTTGTGTTCCGACCAGCAGGTCAAGTTTGCGTTCTTGAAAATCCTGAACGGTCCTTTGCCAAATGTTTTTCTGCTTGGTGCTGTCTAGGTCTGCACGGGCAATTCGAGCCGCTGGAAAAAGTCGCTCTAATACCGAAACAATTTGTTGTGTGCCAATGCCTTGCTTAAGGAAGGTTTTTGATATTAAGCATTTGGGACAGTTTTCTGGCAGCATCATGCGATAATCACAGTAGTGGCATCGTAGGCTATCGTCTTTGTGTAGTGTTAAGCTAACAGAGCAGTTGTTGCAGTAGAAGATAAATTTGCATGGTTTGCATTGGACAAAGAAGCAGTATCCACGGCGATTTAGAAAGATAATGGCTTGTTCGCCACGACTTAATCTATCTTGAATAGCATTTGATAGTGAATTGCTAATTAAGAAGTGGGGTTGTTTCTGATCTTGACCAAGCTTTATAACTTGAACAGTTGGGAAGGCCCCAGCAAACCTAGTTGTCATCTGGGCTAGTTGCCAGTTGGGGCGCTGTAGATTATGTAGGGTGCTAATTGCAGGGGTTGCCGATCCCAGTACGATTGGAACTTGATACTTATTTGCGCGTAGAATAGCTATTTCTTTGCTGTTTAAATGGGGTGTCTTTTTTTCTTGATAGCCAGCTTCATGTTCTTCATCAACGATAATTAATCCTAAGTTGGAAATTGGTAGTAGGACTGGGATGTGAACTCCAATAATTAGGATGGGTGACTGGTTTAAGACTGCTTGCCAGAGCTGCCGTTTTTGCTTAGTAGTGCTAGCAGAGTGTAGTCCAAAAGTTTGATCTGAAAAGTTGTAGCGCATGATCGATTCAAATTGCATTGCCAAAGCTACTTCAGGTAAAAGCATAAGAACGGTTTTATGCTTTTTGAGTGCGCTATCGATTAAGTGCTTATAGACTTCTGTTTTGCCAGATCCAGTTACGCCGTGCAAGACAGTGGCTCGGTACTTTGGGGTTATTAGATCTTGACTAATTAAATCATAGACGGCTTGTTGTGTGATTGATAATTTATTTAATTGTGTGACGTTGGCATCGGGCGTGATAGGCTTTGATTCTGATTGATTGGCTTGCTCAATATATTTTCGAAAACGCCGAATTAAAGAAAGTTGATCGATCTGATGGTACTGTGCAACTGTTTTGATAAATTCTAAATATTGTTGATCCTGGGGAAAGTGTTCAATGGAATTAATTGGTCGCACTTCATAGGGCAATTTAATATTAGTGCAAGTTTGGATGACCATGGCTGCAATAATTTGCTTGCGCAGTGGCACCAATACGATTGTTCCAATTGCGATTTTCGATTCAGCAGTGTACCAAAGAGGCTTGGCAAGGCCGTTCAGGGCTAGGACTTGAATATAAATGATGCTACTTATTTTAATTAAAATGTTTAGTCTTAATATACCAATTAAATTAAAAAATTACCCGTGTAGGAATCATGATTATGACTCAGTTTGATTCTAGTAATACAATTTTTTTAGTAGATGGATCGGCTTTTCTTTATCGAGCCTACTATGGAACTAAGCCGATGCATACTAGCAAGGGCGAGCCGGTTCAGGCAGTTTATAGCTTTTGTCGAATGGTTAAAAAGCTTGCGCAGAAGTTTCAACCGCAGTATTTAACTTTAGTTTGGGATAGTCGTGGCAAAACTGAACGACATGAAATTTATGCCGACTATAAATCTACACGTCAAGTTCCACCCAGCGACCTATTTACTCAAAAAGAATTGATTTGGGAGATTGCGAATTTAATAGGAATTCATCAGTGCGCTCAGACTGGGGTGGAGGCAGATGATTTAATTTACTCGCTTGCAACAGATTTTGAAAATCAGGGATACCAAGTTGTAATTATCTCTTCTGACAAGGATTTGTTTCAATTGCTCAGCGGGCAAATTTATATTTATGATGCCTTTAAAGATCAAGTTGTAACTCAAGCTGAACATGAGCAAAAGATAGGGTTTCCAATTCAACGTCTTTCGCTTTATTTTGCACTACTTGGTGATGCATCAGATCACATTCCGGGGGTCAAGGGGATTGGCGCGAAAGGCGCTATGGCGATAGCACAACAATTTAAAGATTTGGATGATGTGTATGCGCAAATCGATCAAGTGGCAAAACCTAAGGTTAAGCAGGCCTTGCTGGATGATCGCGCCAATGCTTACCTAAGTCTCAGCTTATTTAATTTGCGGTATCATGAGTTAAATTTAATGACAAGCGATTTGCAGTTTAGATTGCATAATTGGGATAATGCTCGCGAGTTGTTTGCGCGATTAGAGTTTAAAAGCTTTCTAAAAGAGACAGCTCAACAGTTGTCTATTGTAGGAGAGTTGTCAACATCAAGTGGATTAGAGCAGGCGCCATATTTTGCAGATCTTAAGGGTTATAGGTTCTTGGCCATTACGACAGAGCCGGAGTTAGTTGATTTATGCGAGCGATTATCGCAAAGCATTTTTGCACTTGATACTGAAACAACCGGCCTGGACCCACTACAAACTGACTTAGTGGGATTGTCGTTTTGTTATCAGAAGGGCTTGGCGTACTATTTGCCAATTAAACATGAAAATCTATCAGAGCAGTTGCCGTTAGAGGTTGTTTGGCGGCATTTGAAGCCAATTCTAGAGAGCCCTGTTTACCCAAAGTGTTTGCAGAATGCTAAGTTTGATCAATTAGTTCTGTGGCATGCTGGAATAAACCTGCAGGGAGTGGTTTTTGATACTATGATAGCAGCTAATTTATTAGCCGAAGATTGGCAGCGAGTTGGTCTAAAGAGTTTGTCTGAGCGGTATCTTGGCGAGCAGATGTTAGATTTTAATCAAATTGTGAAGGATAAAAATGGCAACTTTAGCTCTGTAGCACTTGATCAGGCTGTTAAATATGCTGCTGCCGATGCGCATCAGACCTATCAGTTGTATAATCTGTTTGCGCCTCAAATTTTAGCTAAACAGCAAGATAAATTACTGTACGAACTGGAGATGCCACTGTCGCAGGTGCTTTTTGAAATGGAGCGCATTGGCATTAAATTAGATTCAGTTAAGCTGCAAGATTTAAATCAGATCGTTACGCTCAAGCTTAATGGCTTGGAGCAGCAAATCTCAGAAATCGCCAAGCTTGATCAGGGATTTAATCTAAATTCACCAAGACAAGTTGAGGAGCTGTTGTTTCGGAGGTTGGGTTTGCCGACTCAGAAGAAAAGTAGTAAGCGTACGGGTTACTCTACAGATCAGGAGGTGTTGGATGCGTTATCTGATTTACATCCGGTTCCAGGCTTAATTTTAAAATATCGAGAGCTTAATAAATTAAAGACGACCTATTTGGAGGCACTGCCAGCGTTTATTAATCCTAATGATGGAAGGGTGCATACCTCGTTTAGTCAAATCTCAACGGCCACTGGTCGCCTTGCTAGTTCAGACCCAAATCTGCAGAATATCCCAGTTTCTGGAATTGGTGCACAGATACGTGCGGCGTTTCAGGCGGAGGCGGGACGGGTATTTGTGGCAGCGGATTACTCTCAAATTGAGTTGCGAGTTTTAGCACAGCTTTCACAGGATCCGGTTTTGGTAAGTTCATTTCAGAATAATATCGACATTCACAGCCTAACGGCTAGTCGATTATTTGATATTGATCAGACTCAGATATCGCATGAGCAGCGCCAGATTGGCAAGCGCATAAATTTCAGTATTTTATATGGATTAACGCCTTATGGCCTGTCTAAGGATTTGAAAATCAGTTTGTCGGCAGCCAAGACTTATATAGATCGCTTTTTTGAACAATATCCAGGGGTGCGGACTTGGATGGAAGATATTGTGACCGGAGCCAAGGAGTGTGGCTATGTTACGACCGTCTGGGGCCGTCGACGTTATGTGCCTGGGATTTATGAGAGAAATCAAAACTTGTACGATGCGGCTAAGCGGATTGCGATCAATACAGTAGCGCAGGGTACGGCAGCCGAGCTAGTTAAGAAAGGCATGCTTGATTTAAATGTCCGACTAAAGCTATTGGGTGCTCAAATTCTATTGCAGATTCATGATGAGCTCTTAATTAGTGTGCCACAAGAGCAGTTGGACCCTGCTTGTGAGATGATTACAGAGGCACTTGAGCGAGTTGTGGCATGGAGTGTACCATTGCAGGTGACTATTAGGACGGGGCAGAATTGGCAAGATGTAACTAAGTAAAGATTGGCTATAGTGACAGCTAGCAGCGTGATTGACATTTAAAAAGTACTGGTTCATAATATTAAATGTTAGTAATCGTAAGAATTCTTAAGATTTTATTTATCATATGTTGATATACGTAAGGATTAGTTAATGGCTACCAGTAAATCGGGTGGCTCCACCCAGAATGGCCGCGACAGTCACAGTAAGCGGTTAGGAGTCAAAATGTTTGGCGGGGAAGTAGTTCATGGGGGCGAAATCATTATTCGTCAGCGTGGCACTAAGTTTCATCCGGGTAAAAATGTTGGTCGTGGCGGCGATGATACATTGTTTGCCATGTCGGCCGGTCAAGTTAAGTTTCATTATGGACCAAAGGGTTACAAGTACGTATCAATAGTCTAGAGTCTTTTTTTATCGGAGAGTAATAATGGCTAACTATTTGAAGTATCGGTATGCTTATGCAGCTTTTTTTGTATTATCAATCGTGGCTGGTGTTTGTGGCTATTTTTATAATCTGAATAAGTATGGTAGTGTATTTAATTATAGTGTGGACTTTACGGGTGGTACCCAGGTGCTATTAAAGCTTTCTAAGGTAGCCGGTTCGGATCAGATTAGATCCATTCTGAGCGAGAAGGGCTACACTGGTATAGAGATGCGTGAATTTGGGGCGAACGAAGTTTTGGTTCGAGTTCAGAAGTTTGATGCAGATGCTCAAGGGGTCGGCGGTAGAATTGCTGCCAGCTTAAAAGAAGGGCTTCAAGATCAAGAGATTGAAGTGTTGCGGACGAATAGTGTTGGTAGCTCAGTTGGGGATACCTTGCGTTGGAATGCCATTA
>JAHFBM010000007.1:12580-25375 GCA_023250055.1 bacterium
TTATGTGGGCGTGCGCTTTAAGCTCGCCTTTGGTTGTGGGGCTGTGGTTTCATTGTTTCATGATGCAGTAGTGATTGCCGTATACTTTTTGTGGACTCGTCAAGAAATGTCAATTGATGTAATTGGGGCAATTTTAATGGTGCTGGGTTATTCAGTTAACGATACTTTGGTGGTATTCTCTCGAATTAGAGAAAATCTTGGTTTGCAGCGTGGTAAGTCATTATATGACATCGTAAACTTAAGTATAAACCAGACTATGAGTAGAACCATTTTGACTAGCTTGGCAACCTCATTAGTGGTAGTTTCGATGTTGTTATTTGGTGGTGAGATGCTGCACGGATTGTCCGTTACGCTCTTGCTTGGGATAGTTTTTGGAACATATTCTTCCATTTGCGTTGCCAGTCCTGCTATGATGTTAATGTATAAAGAAAATAAGTAATTTTATAATTTGTTATTATCAATTTTAAGTCTTTTTAAATATTAGATATTATTCTAATTTCATGTAACTTGGCCGATCTTAACAGCTTTGAAATGCTGTTAAGATCGGGGTATATTATTAACTTCTTAAATTCCGTAAGTAAAAATGTCCGATTCTGAAAATCTGGGACCTGTGGAGGTACAAGGTATGAAAAAACCAGACGAGTTAAAAAAAATGTCCTTTTTGGATTTAACTGCCTATGGCAAAAAGCTAGGGGTGGTAGGAGCATCCTTGATGGACAAGGGTGCTTTAGTTAGGCGAATCACTGAGCTGATCGAGAACCCAGATCAAGAAATCCATGTTGAAGGTGTCCTTGAGCGACTGCCGGATGGTTTTGGTTTTTTACGCTCAGCTAGATATGACTATGTTTCGGGTCCAGATGATATTTATGTTTCTCCTTCACAGATTCGTAGGTTTAATTTGCGGACGGGGCATACCGTTTCGGGCACAATTCGCCGACCTAAAGAGGGTGAAAAGTACTATGCTCTACTTAAGGTTGATAAAATTAACTATGAAGATCCAACTGCTTTGGCGGATCAGTTTCCGTTTGATCGTTTAACCCCATTACATCCTAATGAGAAGTTTAATCTGGAGAGCAATCCAGAGTTCATTGGTCCGAGAATTATGGATATATTCTCGCCAATAGGTAAAGGGCAACGGGCTTTAATTGTGGCGCCACCTAAGGCTGGTAAAACGGTTTTGATGAAAGAAATTGCATTAAGCTTATTACAGAATCATCCAGAATCTTATATTATTATTTTATTAATTGATGAGCGCCCAGAAGAAGTAGTTGATATGCGTCGAACCGTAACTGGACCAAACGTAGAAGTAATTAGTTCTACGTTTGATGAAGCGGCGGCTAGACACGTCCAAGTTGCAGAAATTGTTATTGAAAAAGCGAAGAGATTGGCTGAAGCTAATCGAGATGTAGTTATCTTATTAGATTCGTTAACTCGTTTGGCGCGGGCTTACAATACAATATCTCCAGCGTCAGGTAAGATTTTGTCAGGTGGGATTGATGCTAATGCCCTGCAAAGGCCAAAAAGGTTTTTTGGTGCAGCGCGTAATACTGAAGAGGCGGGTTCGTTGACAATTATTGCATCTGCTATGGTGGATACGGGCTCTAAGATGGAAGAGGTGATCTTTGAGGAGTTTAAGGGTACCGGTAACATGGAAATTAATTTGACTCGCAAGTTATCTAATCGTCGTGTTTTCCCAGCTTTTGACTTGTTAACATCTGGAACCCGTCGTGAAGAGTTGCTCTTGCCAAAAGAGATTCTAAACAAGGTCTGGGTCCTTCAGAAATTATTAGCTACAATGAACATTGTGGAAAGTATGGAGTTTCTAATCGATAAGATTAAGCGCTGTAAAACTAATCAAGAGTTCTTGGAGTCTATTAATAAGAAGAATGGATCAAGCGAAGATAAATAATTAATTGTCGCTATTGGGGACCTGTACTCCGGCATTACTTAAGACGCTTAGATCCTGAACTAGCGCTACAGTTAAGTCTTCTAATAAGTTTTGTAAATCGGTCTGCGCGTACTTTTGCACTTGATGTTGAAGTGTATGCAGGCCGTACTTCTTTTGTAACAAGTCGACTGTATTTTGAACGCTGGAATTTTGCGAGAGGATAGTCTGAATAGATTTGGTTTGCAGTAGATGTTCAAATGTCCTGAGGTGTGAGCATCCTGCCCAGGCTAAACAATCTAAGTCTGGGTTGCCTATTAAGAGCGTATGTTTGCATTGAAAATATTTGGGCAAACAGCTAATTGTGCTTATATAACTTTCTAGGTCAACTAAAGTGGCGTTCTGAATATAGCTATTAAGACTAAGGGGAGCTGTCAAGACAGCTATTGTGATTAAAAATTTACATTTATTAGTAAGTCTCATATTGTTCCTCCAAAACAACTTCTATAGTCATTCTAAGTGAAATGGCTAGCCTAAATCAATAAATGTCTAAATTTAAATCACTAAATTGGTTATTCTGGGCCATGTAGTGTCCAACCAGTGCAATCATAGCAGCATTGTCGGTACAGTATTGGCCCGAGGGCGTGAAGTATTGTAAATTAGATTGGGTACAAAATTCATTGAGAGCACCCTTGAGGTATTTATTGCAAGCTACGCCACCAACAAATGAGACTGACTGGATATTAGGGTAGGTTTTAAGGGCCAGTTCGAGCTTGGATAAAAAAATGCCTCGCATTGCAACTAAAAGAGAGCTGGATACTTGAGCCTTAAGCTCTAAGCTACAGTCTATTAGCGTCTTACTTTTTAAATCATATGCTCCACGCTTGACCAGATCATATAGAACAGCGGTTTTAAGTCCTGAAAAGCTAAATTCTAGAATCGGTTTCTTGCTGCGGGTATACTCAAAAAAATCTATAAAATCTACCGTTCTGGCCATTTTTTCTATTTCTGGTCCGCCTGGATAGGGTAGGCCAATCAGTTTAGCTACTTTATCAAATGCTTCTCCGGCCGCATCATCAGTTGTTGATGCAATGGTGCTGTATTTACCGAAACCCTCTACCAGATACAGTGAGGTATGTCCGCCCGAGGCTGTGAGGCAAATATGTGGGAAGGGTGGAGTGTGTTCAATGAATGACGAGAAGGCGTGCCCCTCTAGATGATTAACTCCAATAATTGGTTTCTTTAAGCACCAGGCTAGTGCTTTGGCAAAGCAAACCCCGACCAACAATGATCCAGCTAAGCCAGGTTTGCTAGTAACTGCTATTGCATCAATTTGATCTAGTGTGATATTGGCCGCTTGAAGGGTCGCGTCAATGACGCCATTGATTTTTTCTAATTGAGTACGGGAACCGATTTCTGGAACCACGCCACCATACATTTTCTGCTGTTCAATTTGAGAAAAAAGTTTATTTGATATAATGCCTTGGCTAGTTGTGTAGATGGCGGCAGCGGTCTCATCGCAGGACGTTTCAATCCCTAATATGGTTAGATTTTTCATGAAAGGACAATTGAGCTTTGGGTGGTTTTATTTCGAACAGAAGCGGTACGTTGTTTAGCGTGAAATGGTCGAATGTTTAAACATTTTAAGCAGGACTCGGCTATAATTTTAACTAGGCTCGCAGATTGAGTTGATTTTTTGGTTAGCTTAAATATTGGTAACTTAATGGCTCGATTACTGGCTCTCCAAGTTACATTTTCGACTTCAATGTCAACCAGCTTTGGGTTTATGGGAACAATGACGGTATTTAGGGGAATCTGATTGTTCAAATTAAGATTATTAATTTTCCAGGTGTTTATAAACTCTTCTGGCTCATGGTTGTGGTCTTGGGTGAGGTCTAGCTGATAGCAAAGGTAGTTGTTGGTGCTGTAGGCTAATTTTTTAATTGTATTTTCTTCACTTGCTTTAAATTGTATTTGGCTAGGATCTATAAATATAACCTGTAATTGAGTCAACATTTGGTCACTGAGGGTATACTCTTGTTTGTTGGTTTTAATTAATTCACCATCATATAAAATCCAAAATTCAATTGGCTGCTTTTGCTCATCTTGATCAAATTTGCCAAAATAAAGCGTTGTTTGGTGATCTAATTTGGATGAGCCAGTACATATCAGATTAGAAATCAAACTAAATGTTAGTAGGGTAGTTAAAAATAGTTCTTTGAGGCCGACCATGGTAACATCCCCCGGTTTGTGCTACAATCTAAAAGTAAAATTAAGAATCAAAATAAAGATTAACCTAGTTTATTGAATTTTTCAAAAAACCATGAAGATTATAGCCAAAAATAAAAAGGCCTTTCACGACTATGATATTCTTAGCAAGTTAGAAGCTGGAATTGTTTTGCGTGGAGATGAAGTTAAGTCGCTTCGTCAAGGCGGGTTGTCTCTATCAGGCTCTTATGCGGTTTTTAGTCAGGCGGAGCTGTTTTTGCTTAACTCTAATATCTCTACCTACTCCCATGCTTATCAAGCTGGCGAGGTTGATCCAACTCGTAGTCGGAAATTGCTTTTGCACAAAAGAGAGTTAAACAAGTTGATCGGTGAAGTCTCATCAAAGGGCGTTACCCTTATTCCGCTTTGCTTATACTTTAACGAGCGCGGCAAGGTTAAAGTTGAGCTAGGCGTGTGTCGTCATAAGAAGGCTCAGGGTAAGAAGGAGGCGCTTAAGGAGCGCGATATTCGTAAGCAAACCGCCCGGGAAGTCAAATCAGTTTATAAATATCGTTAATTAGTAGCTAGATCCTTATGCTTTAAAATAAACACATTAAAATCATTAGTAAGTTCTTTAAATAAAGTTATGTACAATGCGCCTGCCTTCTTGCTTGCCAATTTTCCCCTTTTAATTAGGTCCTGATTCTTTTGTTTTCTTTTTTATTTCTTGGATGGTTTGCTCATCAAGACCAGTGTAGTGCATAACTTTTTGCACAGAAAGGCCGTCTTGCAATAAACTTTTTGCAGTTTCTAGGGCTTGCTTATATTTGCCTTCAGCCTCGCCCTCAGCCTTGCCTTCAGCATGTCCTTGACGAGTGGCAGTGTTAAGCTTGCCTTGTTCTAAGCGCAAGATATCAAGTTCCTTTTCATAGGCACGTTGCTCTGCCGGAGAGTAGTTTGCAGCAGAAAGCTCTTTATATGCCTTGGCAATTGGCGCATAGCTTTCAAATTGTTTGGGAACTTGAGCTTCTTGATCAGCGCGTTTAAAGAGATTGATCCAGGCATCAATATGAGTTGCTAGGTCCTTTTCTTTTTTCTTGAACTTTGGAAGTTCTATAAAAGTATAACAACCTAGCGTATCGTGATGAACGATGTTTGTTTCATCATGCTTTAAAATAAACACATTAAAATAATTAGTAAGTTCTTTAAATAAAGTAAAGTCTAAAATGGCGATAAAATAAACCGGCATCAGGGCTTCATAAGCTGTAGCGCGAATTAGCTGATTTGATACGGTAACAGCAGAGTAGTATTGAGCTCGTTTGAAAAAGCTATCTTCTGCACCCACCTGCATTTCAACAATATATTGATCACCTTTTTCATCTTGACAGCGCAAATCAACATGGGTTGGTTTATTGCGTGCAATCTCCGGGATATTTGATGTTTCTAAAAAAGTAATATGTACAATGCGCCTGCCTTCTTGCTTGCCAAGTAGTGTGTTTAAAAGTTCGATAGTAATATCAGCATTCTGTCTGGATGCAAACACTTTTTTAAATACTAAATCTGACGTTGGGCTAAAATATTTTGTCATTTTTTTCCCTTTTAATTAGGTCCTGATTCTTCTGTATTCTTTTTTATTTCTTGGATGGTTTGCTCATCAAGACCAGTGTAGTGCATAACTTTTTGCACAGAAAGGCCGTCTTGCAATAAACTTTTTGCAGTTTCTAGGGCTTGTTCAGCCTTGCCTTCAGCATGTCCTTGACGAATGGCAGTGTTAAGTTTGCCTTGTTCTAAGCGCAAGATATCAAGTTCCTTTTCATAGGCACGTTGCTCTGCCGGAGAGTAGTTTGCAGCAGAAAGCTCTTTATATGCCTTGGCAATTGGCGCATAGCTTTCAAATTGTTTGGGAACTTGAGCTTCTTGATCAGCGCGTTTAAAGAGATTGATCCAGGCGTCAATATGAGTTGCTAGGTCCTTTTCTTTTTTCTTGAACTTTGGAAGTTCTATAAAAGTATAACAACCTAGCGTATCGTGATGAACGATGTTTGTTTCATCATGCTTTAAAATAAACACATTAAAATAATTAGTAAGTTCTTTAAATAAAGTAAAGTCTAAAATGGCGATAAAATAAACCGGCATCAGGGCTTCATAAGCTGTAGCGCGAATTAGCTGATTTGATACGGTAACAGCAGAGTAGTATTGAGCTCGTTTGAAAAAGCTATCTTCTGCACCCACCTGCATTTCAACAATATATTGATCACCTTTTTCATCTTGACAGCGCAAATCAACATGGGTTGGTTTATTGCGTGCAATCTCCGGGATATTTGATGTTTCTAAAAAAGTAATATGTACAATGCGCCTGCCTTCTTGCTTGCCAAGTAGTGTGTTTAAAAGTTCGATAGTAATATCAGCATTCTGTCTGGATGCAAACACTTTTTTAAATACTAAATCTGACGTTGGGCTAAAATATTTTGTCACCTTTTCCCCTTTTAAAAAGATTTATACTGATTATTTTTAGCATAGGCAGTAGACCTTAAATTGTAAATACAGTCCAAAAAAGATGCATCTGGTGTTCCCTTAAGCGCCTTTTCTTTCAAATAGGATTTTTATTGCTAATATAGCAAAAGGTTTGATACATTAATGAATAATGGATGTTAGACCAGGGGCAAATGGCCCCCAAATAAAGGGAGGTAGCTATGAAAAAGCTATTATTATTATCAGTATTGTCGATGTCGGCAGGTTTAAGTGCGGTTGGCAATGCGCCGATGAGTTCACAATGTAATCAATTACATCAGCAGCTGGTAGTTGCGCAGGCCAGGTTGGCAGAGTTGAATAGGTCATATGCTATAACAGCGGGAACATTGGCGATGACTAGATCCTTACAGCAGGAAATTAATAGGCTACAGGATCAGGTTGCCGTGAGTTGTAATCCAGTTTAACTTTATATCCAAACTCACTTAGTAGCGCACACTATGTCATCGCGAGCCCCTTGCGGGCGTGGCGATCTACTTGCGTCATCGCGAGCCCCCTGTGGGCGTGGCGATCCACTTAAAAAGCTAGCCAGTAGATTGCTTCAGGCTACGTAAAACTACGGTGGGCAGGCAATGCTGGTTTGTGTAGGGCTTGCTACAATTATCCATAAAAAGTAGTCCTTTAAGGCCTTAGGTTCAAGTATCTTCTTGAGCCTAAGGCCTTAGCTATTTGTCTTGAAATTTCCGTGACAAGTCTGCTTCAGTTGGTTAAGCTTAAGTTACAATAATTAACCAATAAGTTTAAGGAATCTTATGTTAAGTCGATTTAAGTTAAGTCTAGCTTTGATGACAGCTTGTTTAATACCTACAGTAGCTTTGCCAATCACTGATTTTCAGGCCAATGTATACACAAGTATTGCAGCTTTCTTGGGTGGTGCAATTGGCAGTAGTGTCTCTTCAGATAATCATGGTGCGGGCCTTGCAATCGGAGCATTGATTAGCGGCGGATTGACCTACTGGTTAACCAATGAATTTAGGCCAGCTGCTCGTTTTGAAAGGGCTCAGTTTGAAATTAGACTGGCAGAGACTAATAAGTTATTGAGTGCGGCATTTGCACCTGATAAAACTGATGCATATAGAGATGCTATTGAGCGAACATATCTATCTAGTCAGTATCCATTAGTGAGGGCCTTTGATCGCTTGAATGGTTTGAACCTCTCTGTGGGTGAAGCGGATGAGCTTTTAGATAAAGCGGCTCGAGATTCACGAGATTCATTCTTATCTGAGCGGATTGGCAAAGCGCAGGATACAGTGTCAGTTTTGAGTGGTAAAATTGCAGATCGAATGCTCTGGATTAAGGGATTAGATGCATACTTAATGCAGTATGATAGAATGCGGGTAGGGCAGATAGCTGCTGAAAAATTGCAGATTGATCGTGATCGAGCTAATGCGGAACTTAGTAAGGCTAATGCTGCACATCGCAAGGCATCAGCGGAGCAAGATAGAGCAGCAGCAGACGTAACCAATGCAGTTGTTAATGTGGCTAAGTTTGTTAGAGGCGACAGGTAGCCAATTGTGATTGCCTAGATATTAAGTGCTTGCAAGTTTTACGTTTTGCTCAATTTGCTTTTCTAACTTTTGAATTTGCAATAGCCACTGCTTGGCCATTTCTAAAGGGATTGTTTTAAACAATAATGGCTGGTAGGTCTCCATAAACTTTTCATAAGAAATGTGTCGCTCTCCTGGCTGCGGCTCGTCAAAATGCCAATGATAGATTGGGGTAATTTCTAAAATTATTTTATCGTCGATACTATTATAAAGCCAAGTTGCTAAGTTTGGTTTGGTGCTACTTGGCGTATCCCATAGAAGATTTTCATTCCCGATCCAGAAATCCCCAATGTACTCTAGGTCTGTGTCTTGATGAAAGTCTTTATTTAGTAAAAGACCTAAGTCTCTAGTGATTGATGGATGTTGCTTCAAGTTGTTTGTTAGTGCTTTGGACAACTTCTTACTAAGTACTGACAGAAGGTCATTGACACAGTCCATTGCGATTGTATGATCCGTGTTGCTTTCAATAATTTTGATTATTATGATATCACACGGTAGAAGATCTGTGATTGGTGTGTTGGAATATAGATCTAATTTGCAGTTGTCATTAATTACAAGAGTAGAAATATTATTCATATAATCTTACCATTTGGTTTTACAAGTTTGTGTTTAATTAAGACATTGCGCTTAGTTTGATGCAGGTCGCGCCAGTTTACAGTGTGACCATGGTATACGCCTGGTCTAGTTTGTTTTAATTCAACTATTTCTTTTCCATCAACAGCAATTCTGTTGTGGCTATCGCCTGAGATTGAAATGGAGTTGTCTAGAGCCCTTTGGCCATCCGGGCTGCTGTGGGCCATTTGCTTTGTTATTCTGTCAGAGATCTTAGTAAAAACTCCAACCCTTGTACAGTTTTATAGTTTTAATGTAAAATTGTACACAATAGGGAATAATATTTGGTTAAAGGGGTTTTAGATGTTAATTAATCGATCAATAGCACCAATATTACAGAAAATAGCTCAAGAGTTTCCAGTAATTGCGATTCTGGGGCCTCGACAGTCTGGTAAGTCGACTCTGGCTCAGATGGTTTTTGGACAGCATCGTTATGTTTCGCTAGAAGACTTGGATTTGCGCTTGCAAGCTGAGGTTGATCCGCGGGGGTTTTTGGATCATTATCAAAATCCATATGGGATTATTTTAGATGAAATTCAGCATGTGCCCGGGCTGCTATCTTATATTCAGACTAGGGTTGACCGGGAAAAACAGGCTGGATATTTTATTTTGACTGGTTCGCAAAATTTCCTAGTGAATCAGGCTGTCTCGCAAACTCTCGCTGGACGAATGGCAATTCTAACTTTGCTGCCATTAACAATCGATGAATTGCAAGCCAGTAGTAAACTGCCAGGGTCCTTAGAGACTCTAGTCTATCAGGGGGGCTATCCAAGCTTATATGAAAAAGAGCGTACAATTTCACTATGGTGTTCCAGTTATATTACTTCTTACATTGAGCGCGATGTGCGCCAGGTAACCAAGGTTGGTGATTTGGCAGTTTTTAAACTGTTTTTGCGTTTATGTGCAGGGCGAATTGGGCAATTGTTAAATGTTTCATCGCTGGCAAATGACTGTGGAATTAGTTATCAAATTGCTCAAAATTGGCTGTCACTGCTAGAGGCTAGCTATATCATTAAATTACTTCAGCCACATTATAAAAATTTTAGCAAGCGTCTCATTAAGCAACCCAAAATTTATTTTTATGATACGGGCCTAGCCTGTGCATTATTGGGGATTGAGTCGGCTGATCAAGTTGTTAGTCATTATTTGCGCGGTGGGCTAGTTGAGAATCTAATTATTATAGACTTGCATAAACAGCTTTACAATTTAGCACGCGAACCTCAAATTTATTTCTGGCGAGATAATCATGGCTCAGAGATCGACTGCTTGCTTGAAAGGGGCCTGCGATTAGTTCCAGTTGAAGTCAAATCGGGCAAGACCTTAAATTTGGATTTCTTTAAAGCTTTGGGCTATTGGAGTGGGCTTGCGGGTCAGCTGCCTCAAGACGGATTTGTAGTTTATGGTGGTGATGAGAATAAGCAACTAAGTTATGGCCATGCTGTTGGTTGGCGCTCAGTGCATCTGGTGCTAGATTTCTTGTTGCGAGATTAGATATGTCATCGCGAGCCCCTTAAAGATTAGCAAGCAGACTGCCACGTCGTTCGATTTCGCTAAAGCTATGTCGAGACTCCTCGCAGTGACGGGGTATTGCGAGATTAGCTCTTTTTAACGACTACAGGATTAGTGATAATCATGCTATTGGGGATTAAAGTTGTGCCAGCTTCAGACCTTAAACTAGTATAGCGCAGGTCAATGTTACTAATTTGGCCAGTGAAGGTTTCATTTGACTGGATACTGATTGCAATAAAGTCACCGATTGTGAATGGTCTATAAATCATAATCATGGCGCCAGATACAATATTTGATAGTAGATCTTTGAGTGCAAAGCTTAAGGCTAAACCACCCACGCCTAGGCTTGCTATAATTGCAGTTGGATCTATTCCCATGGCATGCAAAATCATAACAGCGCTAATGCCAAATATGCCTAGTTTAACTGCTCTGGTAAATAGCATGATGACGCCAGCTGGAAACTGTTGCTTCAACTGAACAGTTTGAATTGATCTTTGAATAAAGCGATTGGCAAGTCTTGTAACGATTAAGATTGTAATTACTTTAATTGCAGCAATAATGGTTGGCTCTAGTTTAACAATCCAATATTTTAGATCAGACATCCCGAATATCCTTTATTTTTCAATAACTTAACAACTCTTAGTAGCTAGGTCAACACTGTTTTTTGTCTTTGCGAACATTAAGCCCTGAATCAGGGCAAACGTGAAGCAATCCACTCTCTTGAGAAAAGTGTCGTTAAAAAATCCAAATCAACAACAAGTCTTGCTTAGACTAGACGGGGTAGTCTAGTCTAATAAAAATTTATTTTAGGGGAGAGGGGTGATGGTGCAGTATCGTAATTTATTCTGGATGGTTGTTATATCTTTTGTCGCTATGTACGCTCTGATGTATATGATGGTTAATGAGTATGCCAATGTCTATTCTAATTTAAATCAGTTTTATATGGCAGGCCTGATGACTATTCCAATGTTAATAATAGAGCTTGTGTTAATGCGATCAATGTACATGAATCAACGATTAAATGTGTTAATTGTGGGCTTTAGTCTATTGACGCTTGCTGGGCTAGTAATTTTAATTCGGCAACAAGTGGCCATTTCAGATCGAGAATTTTTAAAGTCTATGATCCCACATCATGCTTCAGCGCTTTTAATGTGTCAAAGGGCAGCCTTACAAGATCCAGGAGTCAAACAATTGTGCAAATCAATTATGGCTTCGCAGCAGAAAGAGATTGATTATATGAGAGCCAAGCTTGAGACTATTAAGAGATAGGGGTGCTTGACTGTGTCAGCTCCTGACGTTACAATTAGAATATATTAGATCTTTGAAAAATTCTGGGGGCGCACTGGTTTCGACGTGATATAGTGGGCTGCAAGAGCATGTCGAGCTTTGTTTGTGTGCTCGTAAACCAAACAAACAAAACAATAAATGCAGGATCTTCTAGATCTCAAGAACTTAATGTGGCTTTCGCGTAAGCGAAGTTTTTTAAGTTAATCTTGCTTGTTAGTTAGATTTTTGCCGATTCGACTAACTCGTATTACCCAAGGCAAAATGACCGAGGTAGATTTTTAAGTTTAGTAGCTTGGTCATTATCACTAAACTTGCGCTTATTCAAAGCTGTGTTTCAAGGCTGAATAAGTGTATTATTTGAAAACTAAGCATGTAGCGCTTGTGGTTTGATGTGTTACGGACATGGGTTCGATTCCCATCGCCTCCACCATTTTTTAATGGATAGTTAATTATAATTATTTGAATTTTGGAAAGACGTACAGTTGAAGTTTTTTGTATTTAGTTTACTAATGTTTCCGGTGTCTAGCTTTGCTGGAATAGTTGATATTTCTGATTTAAATAAAAAAGCCCTTTTGATTAGATTGTATGCTAGTGCAGCGCCGCGGGGCCTTGGTAGGTTACAATATAAACAGGGTGCGCTTTCTGATGCAGATGCAGAGAGTGTGCTGAAAGGAGAGGGTGGTCGGATCGACTATCTATATGGCAGATCTATGAAAATCGATCTTTCGGGTAAAGAATTAGATACATCCTTGTATAATCGAGATAATGGGGACGGCGTAGCCGAAGGCGTGATTGCCAGCTTGCGAGATCATAAATAAATAATTACTGCTTGTTTAGTTAGCCAGAGAATATTATAATCTAGGCTAAACGCCGAAGTTTAAAGCGTAGAGTTTATTTTGCAAGGATGATAGCATGTCATTTAAATTAATTAAAATTAGTCTTTTGGGTTTTGTGCTTGGTGCCAATTTAGGCATCTTGGCTGATGCTGCAATGCCATTAGTTCCAAAAATTCGCATTGTCAGAATGCGTGAAGTAATGGGTTCATCTGTGAGTAAGCCGGCTGAAGATCGAGTTAAGGCAACTAAAGAACAGTTAGAAAAAGAAATAGCCAAGCATGATGCGGATTTGCAGAAAATGGCTAAAGATATTCAAGCTAAAGCTAAAGTGGTCGATGCCGACACATTAGAGAAAGAGCATGAAAAATATAATGAAGCCCGT
>JAHFBM010000048.1 GCA_023250055.1 bacterium
GACCAACACCGTTCACCAGTGTCACGAGAATCAGTTCCATCTCCAGTAATAACTACTATCCACGCACCTAGCTCACCGCGAAGCGCTACACCTCCTCGCCAAAGAACTGGTATCGTAGGCGAGATCGTAAGAGAGCAAACTGCACCCATACGCGATTCTCAAAAGGGAACAGACGAATCACCGCGATCCGCTACACCTCCTGTAGAGACTCGCCAAAGATCTAATTCGCACGAAGCTGCTCTAGAACAAATTAATATCCTAAGAGCGGCACTAGACGAGAGTGATGCAACCATACTCCGTTTACAAAAGGGAACAGGCGCAGTTTCAGTAGCAACTTCAACAAGTGTACGCGAATGGCTTGCAACACACACCCCTAACATGCCAACTGTAAGTCTACGTATGCCAACAACTAGAGAAGCCGCAATCGGAGCTAGCGTAGTAGTAGCAGCTGCAGCCGCAGCCGCTACATACAGTCGTAGTGGTGACGTACGCAGCATCTTCAAAAGAAAATAACTAACTTATTATTTAAGATTAAGCTAGGGGTTTAGAAGGTAAACCAAATTACTTTTTAATCCCTAGCTTTTTTAACCTTCAAGCCAATCCACTTTAATGAAAAACAATATTAAATTTATAGCTTTAATCACATTTGCTATTAACTCGCAACTAATTGTCGCTAGTGATAGCGATGAAGAAAGATATGACGCTGCGCTTCTAGCAGAAATTGCTACCCAATTAGCGGCAGCCAGCAGCAGCACCGACAGAACCATAGCCATTCTTGAAGATAAACTAGCTAACGCAGAAAAAAGAGCCACAGTAACTAAAGTAGAAGAGACCCCAGCCGACGCACGTACCTGGCTCACAGCATACACACCTAGCTTGCCAACAACTAGAAAAGCAGTAATCGCAACTGGCGTAATAGCTGCGGCAGCTGCTGCCATTACATACAATCGTAGTGATACAAACTTAATTCGCACTATTTTCAAAAAAAAATAATCAATTTAATTTTTGACTTTCTTTAATCCAATTTAGTAATATTACTGACAGTCGCGCGTAGCTTGTCATAAGGAGATATCGTTATGGTACCAAAACTAAATTGGTGGCAATTAACAATCCTAATTAGCATTTTACAAAGCAGCTCCATTAAGCCATCTTCGCATACTAAGCCTAAAGTACAACTACCAAGATTATCTATATTGTTAGACCAATTCCGAAACTTGGAATCACCACCTTTCTTAGCTACAAATATACAACAGCCACCACTACTACCCAAACTGAGATCGATCCGCACTTATTCTCGAACAGCTCAAATTTCAGCACGAAAAGCCACAGATGGTAATGATTCCAAGTCGCCTGATAGCCCCGGAGAAATTTTAAGGTTTCTACTTGAAGATAATAAAAGTAATTCGCTGTAGTTAGCATTTGTATGTCATCATATTAAAGCAGATTAACTAGCTCACTCAAAGTCAAATCGCCAGAAACCGCTAAATCTGAAATTTCAATTCTTAAGCTATCTTCTAATTTAATTGTCAGTTCAATTAAATCTAACTCATCTAAACCCAAATTTGATAAGCTCTGGCACCAATCAACTGAATTCAAATCTACAATCTTAGCTTGCTCGCCAACTAATTTTTGAGCTAACTGAAACTTCTTGGTGTCATTCTGGTTCGCTGTCATAAATATCCTCAATATTGAATGTATTTGTCAAACCCAGCGCTACCTGAACTTGTACTAAGTCAGCCATACTTCCTAAAGTTAATATTTCCTTATCAGGATACACCTGCTGCAGAAGAGCCGCTAGTTTTTTGCCCGCGCCAACTTCGATAATTAAGTCACAATCTTGAAATCCTGTAATTATTTTAGGCCAATTAATCGGTTGAATAATTTGAGAGACCAGATCCTTCTTTAAAACCTTACCAGTTAAAATAGCTTTTCCGGTAACACTGTTGAGCACTGGAAACCGCAGATCCTTAAAGTCTACTTTTTCTAGATAAATTTTAAATTTATTTGCAATTGGTTCAGCCAGAATAGATGAGTTTAAGCCAAGTGCGACTGGCACTTCTTTATAATCAATTTTATTATTATCAAGCATGAGCGTCATAACTTCTTTGCGTAGTTTTTCAAATTCTAACTCTGAACCACCAATCAAAAAATCACTATGGGTATTAATAACTGTGATTTCCATGTTTGCCTGCACTGCACCCAATAGGTCATTCAACACACGCTGCTTAAGACCCGTAACTCGCCATAACTTAAGCTCATTAGTAGCCAAAAACTCCTGATAAAATCCTAAATATTTGTTAAGTAAGTATAAAGCATCCGGAAAACTAAATCCGCCAGCAACAAATAAGCCGGAGTACATCCCAGCATCTAAACCAGCAATAACAGCCGGCTCAACACCCAGCTCTCCCAATAAAGACCATGCCGCAATATCTGTTAAGAAAACCGCCAAATATGCATTATCAAGGTGAGTCAGATCTTCTTCAGAAGAAGCAAAACATAATTTTACAAAATTAATCCCCAGACAATTGTAAGCCTCTTCAAAATACTCTTGTACTACCCGCGAAGAATCATAAATATCTTTAGCTGCTCCAACATACTGACTGCCAAATCCGGAAAAGAATACCCCTAATTTTTTAGCCATCATCCCACCACACTAAATTTAAACTAACTTTAGAGTCAGCTTATCTCATGGTGGAGACAAATTCCAAGAATTGATTGATTCGAACCAAAACAAGCGCTCTGCCCAAGGTTGTCATCAAATGAAAAACACTCGGACTATTGGTACTGCCAGTTAATGCCAAACGAATCAGTTGTGCAACTTGTGGCAAAGCCAGCTCTCTTTGTGCAATAAAATCTTTTATCAATTGCGTCACATGCTCCAAGTCCCAAATTGATAGATCATGCAACAGCCCATGCAACTCTATTAAAATTGGAGCAGTACCAACTCCAACCCACTTAACAAGTGCAGTTTGATCATAGTTGGTTGGATTCACGCTTAAAAGCAAAATCAAGTCTGACAAGTCTGTTAACAGCTTAATGCGCTCCTGATATAATTGCGTCAACTCACGCAGTTGATCCAAACTAAACCCAGTCTGCGCTACTAAGTTAATCCCCAAATCTTGTTGTACCTGATTTAATAACTGCTCCGGAGTAGCCGCTCGCAAATACACTCCATTTAGCCACTGTAGTTTCACAATATCAAAAATTGCTCCACTAGAACCAACATGATCCAAATCAAAATACTCAACCATCTGATCAAGCGACATAACCTCATCATTACCATGAGACCAACCCAAACGCACTAAATAGTTACATAGCGCTTGCGCAAGATAACCCTGCCTGCGATACTCCTCTGCCGACACAGCCCCATCACGCTTACTTAATTTACCACCATGCGCATTTAAAATTAATGGAATATGTGCAAAATATGGAACTGGCTTACTTAATGCTTCATAGATCAACTGTTGCTTAAATCCATTATTCAAATGCTCTTCACCGCGAATAATATGCGTAATATTCATCAAAATGTCATCAGCTACAACCGCAAAATTATACATAAATCCACCATCTGAACGAGCAATAATAAAATCATCCAACTGATCAATCGGAAACGTTACATCACCCTTAACCAGATCATGTAAATGTAACTTATCAGAAGTAAAATTAGGCAATCGAAAACGGATGACATATGGCTGATCAAGATTAGCGGTAGAGTTTATTAGCTCATAACATTTACCAGAATATTTAAAAAACTCTTCATCTTCAATACCATCTGCTTTGCGCGTGGCACAATAACAGCGATATGCTCGCTTTGCATCTAGTAATTGCTGTAAAATTTGGCGATGCTGACTCTGTTGTTGCAATTGAAAAACCACCGGCTCGTCACTTTGTAACCCCATCCAACGTAATGAATTCAAAATTGAATCTACATACTCCTGGCGAGAGCGATCTACATCAGTATCTTCAATCCTTAATAGAAACTTACCCTGATAATGCCTAGCAAATAACCAATTGAAGATTGCCGTTCTTAAACCACCAATGTGCAGGTGTCCAGTTGGCGATGGTGCAAACCGGACACGAACCCCTGTATTACTCACTGTGAAATGTAATCCTTAGCTAAATCAGACCATGGCGCCCGACCGTCAACTCCCGGTGCTGCTGCCGCAATCTTGTTAAACAAGTCAGTAGCTGCATCGGATTGATCTTGTGATAGGTAATATTGCGCTAGGTAATATTGTGCCATAGCTTGATAGTCATTTTTATAATCTTCAGCCAAAGCTTTTAGTTTTGCAACAGCAGTTTGGTCACCTGAATCTATTAGCACCGATGCCTGCATAATTCGAGCTGGATAATAGAATGGGGAACTAGATGACAATGACGACACAGCCTGATTCACAAGCTTCACGGCTTCCGACATCTGACCCTGAGCTATTAATGCCTTAGCTTGATACAGCAAGAAAAACGGTGCAAACGTCGAACGACTATTTTGCTGATAAGCCACTTGAAATGCCATCTCAGCTTCGTCCCAGACCTGTTTATTATTTTTCTTGGTAAAATCCATCTCATCTGTTATAGCAGTTTGATAAACAGCCATAGCATCATCAAAGGCAACTATCGCCTTACGCTGCCTAGATTCACTGAAATAACTATTTAAATAATAACCACCGACAACTACCCCTGCTACGACAGCTACGATTACCACTTGACGAGTCAACTTATGCTCTAAGTGACCACGTACATCTGCTAAATATCTCTTACCCCAGGCTACATAATCCATTGACTCTCCGTAACTTTTTTAAACGCTTCAATCACTCTTTACTTAGGCTGTTCAACTACCTCAACGTCAGTTGCTTCTGGCTTCCTAGCTGCAACTTTTTGACGAGCAGATCCACGACGCAAAGCACGGTCAAACTTTGTTTCCATTACTTTTTCACCCTTGTAAAAACCACAAAACTGGCAAACTTGGTGCGGCAACGCTACTTGATTACAATTTTGGCAATTAATAAAATTGCAGACTTCAATATTACGATTGGCATTGCGTTTATTACGACGAGCCTTGGAGGTTTTACGCTTAGGAACTGGCATTTTAAATTATCCTTTGGTATACGATTTAATTTTAACGTTTTTAGTCTACAAGAACTGGCTCTAAAAGGCAAATAGAGCCCAAAGTTCACCTACCCTCGCTCCCACAAACCTACGCGTCATTGCGAGGAGCCTTCTTGGGCGACGTGGCAATCTACTTACCAATATCACCTACCCTCGCTCCCACAAGCCCACGCGTCATTGCGAGGAGCCTTCTTGGGCGACGTGGCAATCTGCTTACCAATATCACCTACCCTCGCTCCCACAAGCCCACGCGTCATTGCGAGGAGCCTTCTTGGGCGACGTGGCAATCTACTTACCAATATCACCTACCCTCGCTCCCACAAGCCTGCAAAGTTCTGACGAATGGCTCCCTGCAGCTGCAAGTCAAACAATTGCCCCTGTAACATTGCTAAATCCCACCCCAAGCGATCCTGTAATTCACTAGTAGTAGAGGCTCGTTGACAAGCCTGCCAAATTGGATGAAGTTGGACGGCATTTGATCCCATTGAATCAGGTGACTCAGTTTCCAGCAGACTCAATTGAGCTGTAACTGGAGCCAAATCCACTAGAACATCCTGCGGTGTATGAATTAACCTCGCACCTTGATTAGCAAGCTCATGACAACCGGCACTAAGCGGATCACCAAAAGGCCCTGGAACCACAAATAAATCTCGACCTTGCTCTAAAGCCAAATTAGCTGTAATACGTGCACCACTACTACTAGCTGCCTGTACCACAATGCAACCCGTCGCCAAACCTGATATTATACGATTTCTAGCTGGAAAATTTCCAATATGAGCCGGAGTTTGCATCGGAAAAATACTAGCACAAGCCCCCCCTCGATCGCAAATCTCATCAAATAGGCGCTGATTTGATTTAGGATAATCACTGGATAAACCTACCCCAGTCACTGCGATTGTTGTCCCATTGGAAGATAATGCGGCCTGATGCGCCATGGTATCAATTCCAATTGCACCACCACTAATGATGGCATGGCCGGCCTGCACTAACGGTGGAACCAGCTGCTGTACTACCTGCTTACCATACTGATTAGCCTGACGCGATCCCACAATCGCAATTGCTCGCTTGGGCCAGACAGTCAAGTTGCCACGCCAATAGAGTACTGCCGGCGCCCCCTGAATATGTCTCAACAAATCTGGGTATTGATCACTTAATAATGTGACAAATTGGACTTGTCGCTTGCGCATCAACTCTAGTTCCTGATCCAATAACCGCTTATCCCGAAGCCCTTGAACCAATAAACGCGCCTTAATTGCACTAAAACCAATCCGACTAAATTCACTTTCATCATAATGGGGCAGTTGATTAACTGCCCCAACCCCAATTTTTTCTAAAAGTAACTGCATGCTCTGCACACCGATTTCTTTAATTAAAGAAATCTGCAGGACTAACTCATCAATATTCATTGGTTATCAATTATCTCATCTTCCTCAAACGATACAATTGATGACAACATTTGATCTGCATCCAAACGAATTAATCTAACGCCTTGCGCCTGCCGACCCATTGTCCGAACCTCAGTTGGCAACAGACGAATAATTTTACCAGCATGATCAATTAACAGAATCTGTGAATTTGATTGAATTAATGCAAGTCCAATCACCTGACCGTTGCGCTCATTGGCTGGAATAGTACGAACACCAACTCCTCCGCGATGCGCTACTCGAAAATCATCACTATCAACTCGCTTGCCATAGCCCCGCTCAGTTGCAAATAACAGTTCGCCAGTTGCAGAAACTATTTCAGCTGCTACCACATAATCACCGGCGCGCAATTTAATACCACGCACTCCGGCTGCCTGTCGACCCATCTGGCGAACTTCAGATTCATTAAAACGAATCCCCTGGCCATTAGATGTTGCAATTACAATCGTATCTTTACCAGTGCTAATACCACAATAAACCAATGTGTCGCCATCATTTAAACCGATGGCACGAATTCCCGTTGCCCGAATTTTAGCAAAGGCGACAGCTTCAGTTTT
>JAHFBM010000049.1 GCA_023250055.1 bacterium
GAATCCATTGGTGACATGTTGTCAAACAGAGGAGGCAGTATATCAACATTGGGTTATGGGGGTTGATATGGCGATTTCTATGATTGCTGGAATGGTAATTGGGATTGCTGAGTTTAATCTGATGACTGCAGCTATTGCTGAAATGTTTGGTGAGATTGCAGGGTTACATGTAATGTTGATGGCAATGCAGATGATTCTCCCACAAGCTGTATCCGGTTTGAATTCACCCATTGCAACTGGTATTGCTACCGGAGGAATAAATGATATTTTAAATCTGTTTACATTGCCGCTGACCAAGGCTATAGTTAATTCTTAAGTCAGGATTAGTTTGCTGATATAGCAGTAGATAATGATTCCTAAAATATCCATCATAGTTGCTAAAAATGGCCCAGCTGAAAAAGCTGGGTCAATTTTAAAGCGCTTCAAAAGGAGCGGAAAGCAGCTGCCTAATGTAACTGAAGTTAATACGATAATTCCTAATGTTAAGCTAACAACTAGACATTCTGCCATAGATGTATCTGGCGACCAGAAAACTCGTGCAAAGGCCGTTAAGCTTAACACGGCTGCAATAATTAAGGCCATGAAGAACTCGCGCCGGATAAAGCGGCTAATGTTAGAGAAGTTTATTTCGCCAGAAGCAAGTCCTTGAATTGCCAAGGCCGAGGTCTGGCTACTAGTATTGCCACCTGTGCTAACCAACATGGGAATAAAAATTACTAAGCCAGCTAAGGCAGATTCATGGGCCTTGAGAACGGTACTAGAAAAGGATTCAACTAGTAGCAGCACAATTAGAATATAGCTGCGTTCATATATTAATTTAATAAAAGATGTTTCAAAGTAGGTTTGTTTAATCGGCGTTAAAGCTGAAATTTTATAAATATCCTCAGAGGCTTCTTCTTCTAAGGCTTCAATGAGGGTTTCACTAGAAATTACCCCTACAAAAAAATCCTCATTACTAACAACTGGGATGGAATCTAGGTGGTAGTGGGTCATTGTTTGAACTAAGCTACTTTGATGTTCATCAACGTCTGCAATATATTCATTTTTACGCAAAAAATCAGTAATTTTCTGTTGCGGATGGTGGACGACTAGATCTTCAATGTTAATATGGCCAGATAGCTTATTATTTTCATCAGTAACATAGATTTGTCGGTGTAACTCTTGATTTGGTTGAAGGTGCTGTAGAATTTTAGCGCTTTTTTCAACCGTGAAGTTGCGCTGTAACGATATGACATTAATATCCATGATTCCACCAGCTGACTCAGAGTCAAACTTCATCAAAGATAGAGCTTGTTCGCGATCCTTTTTCTGCAAAAGACTAAAAATGTGTTTTAGTTCTTGATTAGATATAAATTCAAATAAATCGATTAGTTCGTCAATGGGAGTATGCTTGAATAGATCGGTTTTTTCTTGATCAGGTAAAATTGATAGAATAAAAGCCTTCTCTGGATCTGTGAGGTATTCAAATACTTCGAATTTAATTTTATTTGGTAGGACCTTAAAGATCGCAGAGAACTCGTCACGATTCAAATCTGAAATCATTTGAGCCAAATCGGCTGGGTGAATTTGAATCAATTCATTCCACAGTTCTTTGCCTAAGGCCGAATCCTGTCGGATGACCAAGTCTAAATTACTTCGAACATGTTCGAATATGTTTTTAAAATTCATGAGATACGCACTGTTTCTAAGACAAAATCTAACAAAAATCTTCTATTTGATATGTAGCATAGATTTGATAAATAAGAAAGAGATTTCTCAAAACGTTGCCTCCCAAGTTACAAATTAGGTAAAATGTTAAAGAAGAGCTTTAGATGGTTTTAAATTAGAGTTTAAGGGGGGGCAATGCAAAAAATATTGGGTTTGGGCCTGATGTTATTAAGTAGCTTGACTCAAGCTACGCCAGTTGTTTGTCAAAAATCACAAGATTGTAATGATGGCCAAGCTTGTATATCATATACTAACTGTCAGAAGGGTCGTTCCAAGAGGTGTTTGAATCGGACCTGCTATCGCAGTGGCGTGAACTGCCCCGGGCGCATTAGTTGCCACAACAAGCATTGTGGTGAGGTTGGGCCATGCCTTGACACCAAATAAGGCTGCTTTATCCTAGTATAGATGGAAAATCATTTTGATAATATCGATACAGATTTAGATTTAATAACTTTAACAGTTGATCAAGTACGGGTGGGGCAGCGGCTAGATGTTTTATTAGCAGAGCAGTTGCCACGCTATTCACGAGCTTTTTTTAAGCGCTTAATTGATCAAGGAGCCGTACTAGTTAATCGGCAGCCAGTTTCAAAGTCCGGGTACGTTTTGCGGTTAAATGATCAAATTTCTATTAGTTTTCCGGTCTCACCAGTTCAAGTTAATCTTAAATCTATGATAGATGCACCTAATGTGCAGTTAATTTTTGAACATCCAGATTTCTTAATTATTTCTAAACCAGCTGGTTTGGTTGTACATGCCCCGCACCCTAATTACGCTCACGTGACATTGGTGGACTGGTTAATGCACTATTTTGCTGAGATCTCTCAAGTTGGCACAGTTGGGCGGGCGGGGATTGTTCATCGTTTAGACATGCACACTTCCGGCTTGATGATTGTTCCGCGTAACAACTATTCTCATGCGCAATTTACTGAGATGTTCAAAGATCGTCAGATTGCTAAGACCTATTTGGCAATTGTAAATGGGGCTCCCAATCGAACTGGTTTAGTTGATACAGCGATTGTGCGCCATCCAGTCCATCGCAATAAGATGACGCATGTTTGTCCACGTGATAGTTGTGAAAGTTGGGCTGCTCGCGCCAGATCGGCTCAAACTAGTTATATTGTGCAAGAATACTTTGCAGAAACAGCGTTGGTTGAGGCCAAGCCTGTAACTGGTCGGACGCATCAAATTCGAGTGCATTTGGCATCAATTGGTCACCCCTTAATAGGAGACGTAGTTTATGGCAGTAAGTCTGATTTAATTGCGCGACATGCTTTGCACTCTGCTCAGCTACAGTTTACTTATCAAGGGCAGCAGTTTAGTTTTAGTTGTCCTTTGCCAAATGATATGCAACAGCTATTAAACTATTATCGTGATGTATAGCTAATTGCAGTAAGCTCTGCACAAACCAGTATTGCCTGCCCACCGTAGCCTTGGCAGAGGCTGGGTCATTGCGAGGAGCCTTTTTCTGGCGACGTGGCAATCTACTGGCTAGCTTTTTAAGTGGATCGCCACGCCCACAATGGGCTCGCGATGACGCAAGTGGATCGCCACACCTACAAGGAGCCCGCGATGACGTAAGTGGATCAATGGGCTCGCGATGATGTAGTGTGCGCTACTAAGTGAGTTTGGCTATAGCATTAGGCTCGAAAGGCTAACTCGATCTCACCGCCTAGATCCCCACGTTCATCTTTAATGCCTCTCAGACTGATGTCATCGGTTAAGGCATAGTCGATTTCAATCTGAGAGCTCTCGGTTAGGTTAAAGTTCTTTTGGACGGTCGCCATCAGATGATCATTAATATCGATTTTGATGATGCCACGCAGCCCCTCCCGACCAGTTTCGTCATTAAAGCTGGGAATAAACTTAATACGCTCAAATGGTTTTAATAGTTGTTGGATGACAGGGTGTTCATTCTTTAGATTTTCTTTGTCGCCTAGGAGGGCCAAATTTAAATTTTGTAGTACAAGTGCAGGCATAACGGTGTTTAGGCTAGTATTCTCAGATCCTGTGAGAAGTAGAGCTGCAACTTGTTCATCCTCCAAAGGTGGATTTGATTCAAATGAAATCTCTGGATTATGAATAGCGCCATTCATATGTACTGCAAGGTTAAAGCGTTTGATTTGAGTGCTGGCTGTTAAATTGATATAGGGATTGAGCAGTTGATTTGGATCTAAATTTAGAGTGCCACTTTCAATTATTAGGGGCTTGTATAGTAGATTTATTTTGCCATTTAAGGCCGTAACTTGTCCAGATACTGTCGGATTCTTCCAATTCTGTTGGACTTTTAATTGCAGTTGGACCTGGGCTTGCAAGGTATCAGATTGAATCTGAATTGGATTGCGGCTTAAAATCATTAAGTCTAGAGTTGGATTTGGTAATGAGAAGTCAGATCCAGTTGACTTATTAAATTGATTAGTCAGGTTCCAAAAGTTTCCTTGAGATCGACCCCCTTCGATTATTATTAATCCCGATAAAGCCGGTTGATTAGTAGCATCGGAGGACCAAGTTAGCAGTCCAGAGCAAGCACCATTTAAATTTGATTTAAGATTGATCACACAATGTTCAAATTTTAGTGGTAAATGTATTGAAGGGTTTAGTTTCCAATTAGACCAGCGGATTTTAGCTTGAGGAATTGTGAGATGCCCCTGGAGTATTCCAACAGTAGTTTGGCTAAGCGTTACTGTTTTAGAGGTTTGATTCCAACTGATCTGGCCATTTAAGATGCTGATGGGGGCGTATAGCTTAGTTAAAATAATTTGTCCTCGATCTAGTTGATATTTTAGATCAATTTGATCAGCTTTAATTTTGCCAGATATTTGTAACTGTCCTGTGCCAGAAACTTGATCAGAGATTGCCGGTGGAAGTAGTAGTGAGATCTTATCAAGTGCGATCATGCCTTTGATTTGGTCAATGCTTCTTGGTTGACGCTTAAATTGGCCAACTACTTCTCCGGCTAAATTTTGAATTGTGAACTGATCTAAGTAGGGTGCTTGAAGGGTTAAATGGGCTTTGTATTTAACTAGTGGTGTTAGGTTTGTATGGTAAGCTCCAAAGAGTTTTATTTTTTGATTTTGCCATTGCCATTTGCCAACAGTGTGAATATTGGTACTGGTCTGTATCTTAAAATTTCCAGCGCCGCCCCAGATTTTATGTTTATCAGGGTTAAATTTAAAATCAACTTGCAGTTGTGGGATCGGTGAATCGGCATAAAAAGTGCCATCTGACAGTTTTAAGTTGCCAGTGATCTGTTGATTGGAGCTATATACAGCTTTAATCTGAGCGATTCCTGTTGGGTTGACATTGGCTGGAAAAAGATTTTTCATAAGTTGTAAATTAACTGATCCTGCCAACTCTCCAAATAGCTCTTTTTCATGGTTAAGCCACAACCTTATTTGATCAATATTTAGGTCGCCAGTAATTGTTTTGAGCTGTCCCGTTCCAAGATTATTAACCCAATTGAAACTTCCAAAATAAAGTGTATTTAGACTTAATTTGGGGATGGTAAATTTGTTAGTGCTGATCAGCTCTAGTTCCTTGAGATTTCCCTTGGTGGGAATGTTAAGTTGCCAATCTCCTTGAATATTAGATACATGATACTGATTAGTAATTGGAAATTGACCATCTTTAATTTGAATTGTTGATTTTAACAGTGCTCCAAGCTCTTTGGTAGTACTAGACCAATGGAATACTGCTGGTGTATTCCGCTTTAAATCTTGGAGTTCTAGTCTGCCAGACTTAATATATAGTTCATTTAATAGGACTGGAACTGGGCTAGTCGTAAAAATCAACTTGTGTAAATGTGGCCAGATTTTGAATTGACCCAGGTCGATATCAGATTTAATGTTAATCTGGTCAATAATAATTTTGATTTCAAGTTTGCGATGTGCGATCAATGCCCACCAAGACCAACCGAATCGCAGCTCATGACAGCTCCAACTCCAGCCTGTGTCCATAGGGTCTATAGGTTTCACTAGAACTGACTTGCAGATTAATTCAGGTGAAATTAAATTAATTTGATTTAGTTTAAAATCGGTTTGACATCCCAAGTTGCGCTCAACGTTAGACTTTATCTTTTGATATAGATAATTTTTAACCAGTTGCTCCTGTTTAACCAGGTAAGCTGTGGCCACGATTGCTCCTAGCAGGGTAGCCAGGGCTATTTTTCTAAAGGGAAAGCTTATCATACTCTTTAAGTATAAAGTAAAACAGAATGGCTTGCTATTATTTTAAAGAAATCCATTGACCTCTTAGGTATTGATACTTTCTAACAAATGTTTCTTTAGAAATAGGGACAGTTAAGGCGTACTGTTGCTTGTCTCGATTGGTTAAGTATAGTGTTCCAGCCGAGATTGTGCCGTCAGGATAAAAAGTAATAGCTTGATCTGGAAAGGTAATTGCCTGTGTTACGAGTTTTTTAGGATTAGATGGAGGGCCCTTTAGTCCAGCAATAAATCCAAATGAAATTTCGGGAAAAAGCTTTTCACTATGATTGGAAAAGAAATAGCTCTGGTTAGAACTATCAAGAGAAACGATCTGTTTGATTTGAGTATTAGTTGCTCTTTGCTGTGTAGTTGCGCAAATAATTTGTAGTTGATTTAGTTGTTCAACTATGGTCTGCCTTTTGAAAAATCTCCAGGTTGGAACTGCGATCGTTGCCAGCATTGTTATAATTGTAACAACTACTAGTAGCTCGATTAGAGTTGTTCCGCGCTGACTATTCTTGAGCTGTTGCCACAGAAAGAACTTCTTCAATGGTAGTTAATCCTAGCTTTATCTTAGCGATACCATCTTGGACCAGGAGGGTCATTCCTGATTTAACAGCGGCTTGGGTAATCAGATTAGCATTAGATTTTTCCATGGTTAATTTAGCAATTTCAGGATTCATTTCCATGATTTCAAATAGTGCAATTCGTCCTTTATAGCCAGTGTTAGCACAGTCTGAGCAACCTTTTGGTTGATAAAAAGTTATCCCCTTGCTGGATTCAGCTGTTAGGCCCAATCGCTTTAAAATAGCTGCATCAGGCTGATAAGCTGCTTTGCAGTCATGTAGCTTGCGTACTAATCGCTGTGCAATTACACAGGTCACAGATGAAGCAATCAAGAATGGTTCAATACCCATGTCAGTTAGGCGTGTAATGGTAGCTGGTGCACTGTTGGTATGGATAGTTGATAGAACCAAGTGACCCGTTAGAGATGCTTGAATTGCAATTTGGGCTGTTTCTTGATCGCGAATTTCACCAATCATGATGATGTTTGGATCTTGGCGTAAAATTGAGCGCAGGGCAGCAGCGAAAGTAAGTCCAATTTT
>JAHFBM010000050.1 GCA_023250055.1 bacterium
ATCCATAAGTTCCGGTTCATTTTAGGGTTTTTAGGTTTATTTTTTCAATTACTATTTTACCCTAAAACCGGAACTTTTCATTTTGCACTATAAGAGGAACTTATCACTTTGCGCTAACAACGGGTAGTTGTAGATATACAGCCAGTATGATTTTGTTATACTTAATTGATAATTAGATCCTACTTGCAGTAGGATTTTTTAATGTAAAAATTAAGCGTAGAGGAATTAAACAAAGTGGGTTCTCAAATTCAAAAAATTGGCTTTTGGTCGGTCTTTGCCTTAGTAACAGGTAGCCAAATTGGTTCAGGTGTATTTATGTTGCCAGCAAACTTAGCTCCATATGGAATCTATGGATTGGCAGGTTGGTTGATTTCTGGTCTTGGGGCGGTCGCATTAGCACTAGTATTTGGTCGGCTGTGTGCATGGTTTCCGAAGACTGGAGGACCACATGTTTATGTGCATGAAGCTTTTGGTTGGACAGCGTCATTTTTTACTGGTTGGACATATTGGGTGGTGTCTTGGGTTAGTACAACAGTTGTAATTATTGCTTGTATTGGCTATTTAACACCCTTAATCGGAGCATGTGGTTCAACAATCAATCTAATTCTAGAGCTGTTATTATTATTAGTTGTAACAATGTTAAACTTGCGGGGCGTTAGTGCCGCAGGACGAATTGAATTTGTCTTAACGGCATTAAAGGTTGTTCCATTGTTTATCGTGCCAGTTTTGGCATTGTGCGGTTTCAAAATGAGTAATATTACACTGGATGCAAGCATTGCGCAACTTCCAACTTTGCAACTGTTAAGTCGTGCGACCTTGTTGACACTGTGGGGGTTTATTGGACTTGAGGCTGCAACTGCACCCGCTGGATCGGTGGAAAATCCATCACAGACAATTCCACGCGCCATTGTAGCTGGAACATTATGTGTAGCATTGCTATATTTGATGAATTCGATTGGTATTATGGGGATTATTCCAGGATCAGACTTGATGCACTCCAGTGCGCCATATGCAGATGCGACCAGGTTTGTGTTTGGTGGCAGTTGGCATTTAGTAATTTCATTAATTGCAGCTGTAATTTGCTTGGGAACTTTAAATGCCTGGATTCTCACCAGTGGTCAAATTGCATTGGGCTTAGCTCAAGATGGCTTTATCCCATCAATTTTTAAACAGCGTAATAGTACAGGTGCGCCCTTTTGGGGGTTGGTGATTAGCAGTGCTTGCATTGCACCATTGCTAGTTATGACCGCTAGTGAAAGTCTAGCAGCACAAATCTTAGTGATTATTGATTTTTCGGTAACAGCATTTTTATTTGTTTATTTAGTTGCATGTCTTTCTTTTTTTAAAATTTTATTTAGTCCATTAGGCCGATCTATTAACCGAGTTTTGGGGGCTGGGTATGGTTTAGTTGCATTGTTTTTCTGCAGTTGGGTAATTTATGAAACGGCATTATCTACAATTTTAATTGCGGGGTTGTTTACTTTAAGTGGGCTGCCAATTTATGCCTATTATATTTTTAGGTTAAAAACCCGAAATTCTTGAAAGGCCGTAGTTGACGGAGCGGTACCTAGTGTTATTAATCGAAGCTAACCAAATTCAGTTAATGGGGCTTAAGCGCCAAGGGCCTGATTGGCAAGTTGTCGACAAAGAGTGTTTGTCGGGATTGGATCATGAAATTGTAAATGGTGTATTTTGTAATCCAACTTTATTTAAGCAACAGGCGGCTGATTATTTGAGAGTTTATCAATCTGTTGGTAAACAAATACCAGTACTACTGATCTTGGATGATCAGATTTTAATACATGAGTTTGGGAGTACTAATCAATTACTTTGGCAGCATCAGCCGGAGGGGCATTTGCAACAATGTTTTGATTTGGGTGAATCATATTATGTTACCAGGGTTGCAATAGCCCAAGTTTTGCAATATTACTTATTATTAAATAGTTTTAGATTATATGTTGAAGTGGTAACTGGTTATTCAGCGGCATTGTTAACATATTTACGGTCATATCAAATGAAAATTAATTTTAATTATGCTAACTGGGATGAATTGCAGGGCTCGCTTCGAAATGGTGATGGGTCGGATATGCATCGAGTTGCGGTGGGGGCAATCTTGCAGGGTGGAAAATGATTGAAAAGTCAGGCTTTATAGTTAATCCACCGTTTCAGCAGTGGCGCAGATTGCGACGTTGGGGTGTTGCAAGTCTCGCATTAATCATGATCCAGCTAAGCCTAAGTAGTTTATGGTTATGGCGGCGCTGGGATGATCTGGATAAGTTGATAGTGCAGAAAAATGCTATACAGCAAGGCGTCATAAATTTTGATGAAATTGTGCGTAAAAAAAATAAGCTTTTAGCTCAGGATGAAGAGCTGGTAACTGCAACTGGTGAGGTTGCTTATGTAGAGCAAATAGGTGGTTATTTGGGGCGGATAGAGGCTGAGATTCCAAGTAGTGTGCGGTTAATATCCTTAAACTTTAAGAAACAGAAAATTGAATTGGTTGGGATTAGTAGGTCGCTTGCAAGTTTATCTAGGGTAGTCTTAAATTTGCAAAAACTAGAATTTGTAGAGCAGCTTAGCTTGGAGCAAGTTACAGCTCAAAATGTAGCTGTTTCAGATCAGTATCAGTTTGCAATCAACCTTAGTTTACGGTCATAGCGGGGGATTCTTTAGATGTCTAAAATTAAATTGTTGTCATCACAAGAGGCTAGTAAAATTGCAGCCGGTGAAGTTGTTGAACGACCAGCTAATGTGATTAAAGAGTTAATTGAGAATGCCATTGATGCTGGTGCGACTAAAATCGAAGTTTATTTAGAGCAATCTGGTAAAAAACTGATTCGAATTGTCGATAATGGTTGTGGTATGTCTCCAGAAGACGCTGTACTCTGCTTTCAAAATCATGCTACTAGTAAACTTGAGAAAGTTGTTGATCTGCCACAGATTCAAACGTTTGGTTTTCGTGGAGAAGCGCTCTCTAGTATTGCAGCGGTTAGCAAAGTAACTTTAACTACTAAGGAGTTGTCATCTGTTAATGGGACCTTAACTAAAGTTGAAGGGGGCATTTGGGGGGGGCAAGAAATTGTAGCTTGTATGACTGGGGTGGATTTGAAAATTATGGATCTGTTTTTTAATCTGCCGGCCCGCCAAAAATTTTTAAAAAAAGATGAAGTTGAGTGGCGGCAAATGTTATTACTTTTTCAAGCTTTTGTGCTCGAGTATCCTAAAATTCATTTTAAGTTAATGCATGATGATCGCTCGGTTTATAATTGTCCTTCTGTGACTAATCTGCAGGATCGCATTGCCCAATTATGGGATGTGCAGTTGGCTGAAAGTTTGCTATCGATTTCAAGTCAGTCTGATAGGAGTGGTCAGGGGCAAGTGACTGGTTTGGTGTCTAATCATCAGATTTTTAGGTACAACAAGTCTCAGATTTTTTGTTTTGTAAACCAGCGTCTGGTAAAGAACTATGCCTTAGTTAAATCTATTTTAAATGGTTATGCCAATGTATTGCCCGATGGGCGTTATCCTGTAGCTGTGCTAATGATAGAGGTGCCAGCAGATCAGATAGATGTAAACGTGCATCCACGTAAAGAAGAGGTTTCATTTTTATATCCCAGGGTAGTTGAGCAGTTGGTGTCTAGTGCAATTCGACAAGTCTTAGAGCAGAATATATCACAGCAAATTAGGGCCCCGCAGATCTTTAATCGTATACCAAAATATATGGCTGCACGCTCGGCAGACTTTGACTTTGATGCGCCTCTGTCAGAGTCGATTAAGATTTCTAGTCCTGGATCGCATTCGGCTACTATGACTGATTTGCCTCAGGCGGCTTGGTCAGAACCAGTGATGATTCAGCAGAGTTTACAGCAGCGAGAGTATGAGCTGATTGGTCAATTTCATAAGACTTATATTTTAATATCAAAGGATGATGGGCTTGTGTTTGTGGATCAGCATGCAGCGCATGAGCGAGTTTTGTATGAACGGTTTAAGAAGCGGTTTGAAGAGGTTGTGACAATTCAATTAATGTTTCCATTGATAGTATCACTAACAGAGTCTGATTTGCAGATTTTATTGCCACATCTAGGCTTGTTGGTTTCTAGTGGAATTGATGTCGAAGCCTTCGGTTTAGACCAATTGATTATTCAATCAATTCCAACGTATTTGAAGCAGACTAAGTTGGATGAGCTGATTCATCAAATGGTGGCTTGGATTCAGGACGGGAAGCAGTTAGATGAATTGGCACTAAAGAAATATCTCAATGAACATTTGCATGCCCAAATGGCTTGTAAGGCAGCTGTGAAGGCCGGTGATTCTTTGGACAATGCGCAAATGTATGAGCTTCTGGATGATCTTGAGCGGGTCGAAAATCGCTTAACTTGCCCTCATGGTCGTCCTGTGGCTTGGAGTTTTACTTTAAATGAGTTAGAAAAGAAATTTAAGCGGAAGCTGTAATTCCTGTCTAAAATCCAGGTGTTTAGATTGGTTTGCTAAAAAATTATAGTGGCTCTGAGGGGGAGAAATGGACAAATAGGCCCTTAATTAGGGGATAAGCCCTTGCTTAATGGGATTCGTCGGGGTATAATATAAGAATACGGATAAGTTTCGGTCCTTTAGATGGTTGGTTTCAGGTTATAATCGTTTACTATTTAATGGTCTTAGAGATTTAGAAACAATAAATATCTCCTATTTACTAGATTAGACGCATCTCTAGTGACAATAAGGTTGATTTTTATTGTCGTAGTAGAGGTAACGTTTTTTCTAAGTTTTATAGGAGAATTATGCAAAATTTTGCAGATTTCAATTTACCGCCTTTTTTAAAGGCATCTTTGGATAGATTAGGCTTTGTTAAGCCAACTCCAATTCAAGTACAAGCCATTCCAATTGCATTAGAGGGCCAAGATATTTTGGGCTCTGCGCAAACTGGTACTGGTAAAACAGCTGCATTTTTAATCCCGGTGATTACTCGCTTGTTGGCATCTAATGATGAAACAGCTTTGATTTTAACTCCGACTCGTGAGTTAGCTAAGCAAGTTTTTGATTTTGCTAATCAATTGCTTGGTAATAGAGCTGGTGGGATAAAAGCAGCGCTATTGATTGGTGGAGCGCCAATTTACAATCAATTACGTCAAATTAATACTGGTGCACGTTTGTTAATTGGTACACCGGGTCGCGTGAATGATCACTTAAGCCGCAATGGTTGCATGTTAGAAAATGCGCGCTTTTTGGTGTTAGATGAAACTGATTTAATGTTAGATATGGGCTTTAATGAGCAGATTGATGACATTCTAGAATATATGCCACAAAAGCGTCAAACATTGCTTTTCTCTGCAACTTTACCACCGTCAATTATTAAGTTGTCTGAGAAATATATGTCTAATCCACAAAGAATTTCAGCTGGTCAGGCAAATACGGTAGCAGTTAATATCGTTGAAGATATTGTTTATACAACTCGTGATGGTAAGTATATTGAGTTGTGTCGGGCTCTTGATGAGAAGCAAGGTGCAGTTTTAGTTTTTGTTAAAACTAAGATTGATGCTGAGTTAATCGCTAAGAAGTTGCAAAAGAATATGCATGAAGTTGATGTTTTGCATGGTGGATTGCGTCAAAGTCGTCGTGAGCGCGTTACTAAGTTGTTCCGTAATAAGAAGTTTAGAATTATGGTTGCAACTGATGTTGCTGCTCGTGGTTTAGACATTCCGCATATTGCACATGTAATCAATTACGATATGCCACAGTGTCATGAAGATTATATTCACAGGATTGGCCGTACAGCTCGTGCTGAAGCCAGTGGGCATGCCTTGTCATTGATTACTTCTGGTCCGAAGGTTAACAGTATCAAAGAGTTTTTTGATGCTGGTCGTGGTAAACCAATGCGTGGTGGTGGAAGGTCTTCATCGTCACGTGGTGGTAGCAGCCGTGGCGGCTTTGGCGGCAGCAGTCGTCCACGCTATGGCGCGCCGCGTGATGGCGAACGTAGTGGTGGTTTTGGTCGTAGCAGTGACTCGCGGGAGGGTGGATTTAATTCAGAACGTCCAGCTCGTAGTTCTGATCGTCCGGCTCGTAGCTTCGATCGTTCAGAACGTCCAGCTCGTAGCGAATCGGGCTTTAGCTCAGACCGTCCAAGAACTGGTGGTTTTGGTCGAAGCAGTGAGCGTAGCGGTGCGCCTCGTGAGGGTGGATTTAGTTCTGAGCGTCCAGCTAATAGCGCTCATCGCGGTAGTAGGGCTGGCGGTAGCCGACGTCCAGGTAGCAGTAATGGTTCTAATTCTCGCTTTGGCGGGGATGATCGCCACTCTGGCAATACTGGCGGTGGCAGATCGCGTGGGTTTGGATCTCGCAACGACTAATTAGTTCCTAAGGATTAAAGATATAGTCGGGGTCATTGTATTTTACAATGACCCCGACTAATTTTATATAGTATTATATTTATGGATACCAGTAATTCTGTCGAAGGCTTTATAGCTGTTTAAAGACGTTAAGGATAAAGACTTGTAGTGGTGGTAGGCTTTGCATCTGCAGGCCATGATTAATCAATTTGATTAATAATAATCCACCGATGATCTTAAGAATCAAGTCACCTAGCAGGATCACCAATAGGATTGAGCCTATAACTGCAATTACTAGGCCCATGGCTTTTTGACTATCAATACCATTCATGTTCATCTTACTCCCTTAAGAAACAGATAATTCAGGCTCAAAACTAAGCTTAATAGGTCTTTTTGTCAATTGATTAAACTGGGTTGGATGATTAGGCTTATTGGTGATGCTTCTGATGGCACTTTCGCATATGTATCTTATATAGGTATATTTCAAATTAAAAAAATACATAGCAGATTTGTTTTGGAAGAGATGGCGTCCCCAAAGGGATTCGAACCCTTGTTTCTGCCGTGAAAGGGCAATGTCCTGGGCCAGCTAGACGATGGGGACTCTATTTTTCTACAGAGTTTAAATATTTAATTA
>JAHFBM010000008.1 GCA_023250055.1 bacterium
TACAAAGTCCACCCCACATGACTGCTGATCAAGCTCTAGCAGCTTCCAAGGCCGGCCCCAAATTCCTCGCCCTATTAGAAAACCATCTACACCTGTTCGCTCGTAAGTCATTTTAGCCATTTTCCAATTTACAACGTTACCTGAAAATATTACCGGAATTTGCACTGCAGCCTTAACCTGAGAAGCCAAGTTATAATCTGGCTGCCCCAAGAACATCTCGGTTTGCAGCCTAGGATGAATTGCAAGCGCATCCACGCCACAGTCCTGAATCAATTTAGCAATCTCAATGGCATTGCGCTCCTTATACCCCGCCCTGATCTTGACTGTGAAGGTAACTTCAGGCAGACAACGGCGAAATTCAAGTAAAATTTCTTTTAATTTCTCTGGATCAGCCATCAAAGAAGAACCCCCGCCAGAGCGAACTACATTTTTGGCCGGACATCCCACATTCAGATCAATTGCATCCACCCCGGCTGCTAGAATCTTCTCACAAGCCGATGCAATATATGTTAATTCATTAGCAGCTACTTGATAACTAATCGGACGCTCAAATTGATCAAACAACAGGGCCTTCTGCCCTCCTTTAGGGTGAGCCACACTCGCAACATGTCGCATTTCTGTGTACTGTAAGTTTTCAGGCGAGAACTTGCGAACGATCTGCCGAAAAGGCGAATCTGTAATACCATCTAAAGGACCACCAATAAATCTGGAATATTGGTGACCTCTAATTTGAATTTTACCTTGCCAATAACTCATTTGGACCAAAATTTTCGATATTTGATTTAGACTACTAGTTTAATTATAACCTAAAAGTAAATTAGTGGCGAGATCGAAGCTCTAAACTTTTGATTCTTTAAATTAAATATGCTAAAACATAGGCTACGATCATAAACACACTTAATTTATAGGCCACTGTGATGACAAATTTAGTATTTGCAAAATAACCAAAGATGGTCTTGATAAAACGTCTAGCTTGTTCCCTGATTGGCCCATGGATAAAATCTTAGACAAACGTATAGAGTGGGTCAAATATGGAAATATTAAAGTTCTGGAAAGTACGGCAGAAAACGGAATTAAACTTGTTCAGTTAACAAAAAACTGTTGCGGTGAAAAAATTATATTTAGAACAAGCGTGATAAATGGAATTGGCGATACAGAAAGCATTTATGCGTTTATTCCACAGTTCACTCATGTTTATAACACAGGCGTAAACTGCGCCTGCATGAAATAGAATATGTTTTTTTTAGCAGACAATAACAATAAAACAACTTGCAATCACCCCGGATTATTAGTTTTAAAAACTATACTGATTACATCTAAGCACCGGTCCACTTTAATTAATTTTATAAACGAAATATCTCAAAAAACATTAATTCTTAATCAAATAAATTTCAGAAAGTCAAGTGGGATACTGCGAATATACCACCCAAGGCTCGCATGGTCTGTCGACATTTTACGCCAAGAACAAATCATATTGCTTTGCAAACAGTTTGAACATTTTAAAAACCGCCCACATATTTTAACCTTTGATGGATTCGAGTTCAAACTGCTTGACTATGACCAAACATATTTAAATAGCCTAGTTGATTCATACCTAAATAAAGATATTTATATTGGAGTACCTACGGGAATTCCTGGAGACTGTTATATATACAGCACCAATGTTGCCAGCCTAACCCTACTGTATGACTTATTTGTAGATGCTTATGGAATAATGCTCATCTATGATGACATTCAAATCGCCCTACAGCAACCCAATGACCATACTAAATTTATATTTAATCGTGACATAGGCCTTCAAGTTGTTGATGGTGACCATTTAAAAATAATTGCAACCATTACAAGCATGAAGTATACCATCCATAAAGACGCCTTTTTCAGCCTAATCCAAGCATACAACAATCACCAACATGCTTCTAAAGAGTTATTCTGCGCAAAGACAACTATTATTATCGATGGACAAAGCGCACAACTAGGGCTAATAGACTAGCAACAAATATTCAACCTACCCGGCCTTTACAAGGATATGTTTTAGATCTATATTAAACGAGAGCTTAATGCACATTTTGATTTATTTTTGGTTGACACATGAAATTCAATTTAACATTTTTAATACTAATTATATCAATCCAAAACACGTTTTGCGCAGACCAGACACCAAAAACCTCAAGCGTCCTAGAGTTAGTTAGACAGTGTTTCGGCTTAGAGACCGTAACCCCTGATCAAGCCGCTACGTTAAGCTATGACTCACGCATTAGAAAACTTTGCCCAGCGCTAGAAGAATTCAATAAAGAATTAAATGGAACAGAAAGATGTATCGGTCGTGAAACAGCACACTCTCAAGGCTGGACAACTTCGACATGGGGTGAGTTCTTTTGGACTGGAACCGGCCCGTACAAATATGCAAGCAACAGATCTGAAGCAGCTGCTCTCACTAGAGACCCGAAAGAACTAGCACTTGCACGTCAAGCCTGGTGCATAATCCATCCACTTGGATATACGCCACCTCAAAAGCCAAGCAAGTAGATTGCCACACTCGCTAACGATCACTCGCAATAACAGGGGGGACTAAAACTGATACGCAGCGCTAAGCACTGGGCGACCGACAGAATCAATATCCAAACCAATCTGTGCATTTTCACTAAAGCGACTTTTCAAAACTCGATCTGATGCCAAACCATAAATTAGCCCTAGCCCAAATCCACCAACCAGTTGCGATGCATAATGACGATTGCTGTTTAAACTAGCCATAAATACAAATCCTGCAAATGCACCTAAAGGCAAACCCCATCCAGCACCATGTCGCAAGCCATATGTCACAGCCATGTAAGTTGCAGCTGCCATATGCCCTGATGGAAAACCACCCAAGGCACGATTACAGCTAGAAAACAGGCCGTTCCAAGGGCGCAAAGATGCACGGGCCCTTAAACTATACTTAATAACTGTACGCATAGCCGAAACTGACGCTAATCCACTAATGAACAATTTACTGGTATCTTTAACATCCTGATCAATCTGATGAGACAATGGCATCATCATTAAAAGCACCGCCAAAAGCGGCACACCCTTATCAGCCACCATGCGTGGAAATTTAGGCATTTGACCAACATTTTTGTGCTGCGAGTCTAGATAAAAACAGCTGTGAATGTCGTCATCAACGGATCGCGCTATCAAGTATGCTGGCAAAACCCAAGTCAAAACCCGCATCGTATCCAAAGTGCCAAATACAGATTTATTTAATTCAACCCCATCACGGACAAAATTATTAAAAAGTTCTGTAAAATCCCACCGCTGCTTATGTGAAACTGCCAAATTAAAACTGTGCTGCAAAATAGGCGCTGCACATATTGACCCCACCCAAAACCAACAACTAAACTTTAACACCTTAAACATTTGTCCCCCGCATCTAGCTAAGTTATCCAAAACTTACTATATCGGGGGACAAAATATCAATTGATTTGATTATAGTAGATTTTCAGGATGCATCTTATGCCAATCATGAGCTTGCTCATATTGATAAGCCACTTGATACATTAAAGCTTCTGATAGGTGCGGACCAACTAGTTGAAATCCAATTGGCAATCCTGATTTACTAAATCCACACGGCACTGTCATTGCTGGCACACCTGCCAAATTAGCAAAACAAGTAAAGTAATCCTGCAAATCCATTTGCAACTTGTTGTTGTCAAAAGCTCCAACTTTAAATGCCGGCATCGCTTGGGATGGCGTAATTAATAGATCAACATCCTTAAATGCATTTACAAACTCTTGACGCATCATGTTTTGAATTTTTTTGGCATTCACATAAAATTGACCGGCATGTCCTTCAGACAATACATAGTTTCCTATCAAAATTCGCAAGCGCACTTCATCGCCAAAACCATCGTGTCGACTCATTTTGTACATATCATTTAACGTAGTTGCCGCTTTATTACGTAGTCCATAACGCACGCCATCAAAACGCGCCAAGTTCGAAGCTGCTTCCGCCCGACTAATAATAAAATAAGTTGCTGCTGCATAATCCAATGTCGGCAAACTAATCCGCTTAATCTCTACGCCCTGCGACTCATAGAAGTTCACGACTGCATCAACAGCAGATTTAACCTCTGGATCTAACCCTTCAGCCGCTAATATGTTTTCAATCAAACCAATTCTCAATTTCTTGGGCAATGGTTGCTTTAAATTAGTTAAAAAGTTTTGCTTTAACACATTTAAACTACTGGAATCCTTAGGATCTTGTCCTGCAATCACTGAAAGAACCCGCGCATTGTCTTCGACTGTTCTGGTACAAACTCCAATTTGATCCAATGATGAAGCATAAGCAACTAATCCATAGCGCGAAATTAATCCATAAGTCGGCTTAATCCCAACCACACCACAAAATGCCGCTGGCAAACGAACCGATCCACCAGTTTCAGAACCTAATGACCAAGGAATTAATCCTGCTGCAACTGCAGCAACCGACCCACCACTAGATCCACCCGAAACACATTCCAAATTCCATGGATTATAACATTTTTTAAACGCAGAGTATTCATTAGAGCTCCCCATGGCAAACTCATCCATGTTAGCTCGCCCGATAATTAAAGCTCCAGCATCCTTCAATCGCGCTGTCACAGTTGCATCATAGTTAGAACGATAATTAGCCAGCATTTTAGATCCACAAGAAGCAATTCGTCCTGTTTGACAAATATTATCTTTTAAAATACCCGGAATACCTGCCAACTCACCAAGTTCGCTGCTATTTTTTAAAATAGAATCAGTATCAAACAGTTCTAACGCTGATCCAATACTTGGATCATACTTTGCAAAACGCTGTGCATAAAACGCAACCAACTCTGCCGCTGTCACTTCTTTACGATCTAGTAGCAACCTAAGTTCTTCTATGGTTGCAAATGCCAATGATTTCATCACACTCAGTCTCTTACTTTTCTAAAATTGGTAAAACTACAAAATAATCATCTTCATGCTCTGGCGCTTGAGCCAGAATTGGCTGCGGATCTGTGTGCAAAGCAATATCATCTCTATAAATATTAACATTTTTAACACTCTGAATCTGTATATCGCCAGCAATATCACTCACCTTAGCGGCATAACCCAATACTGATTTTAATTGCTCAACTACCAAATCTATTTCATTTTCATGAAGATAGATTTTAGAAATTTCAGCTAATTTTAACACTTCTTCTCTTGTAATTTTAACCATAACACAGTTCCTAGTTAAGAGAGCTCTTCCATCGATCAGAGCGAAATCTATTAATATAAAGCATGCTCATAATGCCATTGCTGAGATAGAACATACCATAAATTAAGGCAAACTTCACCACCACACTTGAAAACTCTGTTGTGGAAATTAAATATGTAATTGGCATAAATATCAGGGTGCAAACTAGCAAACGAGTCCACATCACCATCTTAACATCAGATGCACCACGCAAAGCGCCCGACAACACCACCTGGAAAACATCAAATAATACCAGCACACTTAATAACGGAAAAATCCCTGCCGCCATAGCTGTAAAATCACCCTTGTGGTCAAACATACTAATGAAGTAGGCTGGCTGCAAAGAGAAAACTAGCAAAATAGCACCTACCCCAATACAAGAAAGAAACATTACTTTTTTAATATTACTCTTAATGCCATCGATATTTTTAGATCCAAAGTCATTACTTGCAAGAAGTGTAATAATTTGCGCAAAAGCCAAAGCCGGCAAAAATGCAAAACGCTCCATATCTTTAATTACTGTAAAGCTTGCCATCGCACACTCACCCATTGGTGCAATCATTTTACCCAACCAAATATATGCAATTGCCAATGTTGCTTTATCTAAAACCACTGGCCAACTCAAAAACATAAAACGTTTAATCATCTCTGGGTTAGAGAATGGATCTAATAAACGCACACCATATTGTCGGTACTCTGATTTAAACAAAACTACAACAATTCCAGCGGCCAACATCACACCATATTGGATAATTGTAGCTGTCGCTGAGCCCAAAAACCCCATCTGCGGAAAGCCAAATTTACCGAAAATTAATGCATAATCAAAGAAGACAAAGGCGACCCCGCCCAGAATAAATATATGCATTGGCGTGCGAGTATTTTTAATACTGCGCAAAAATGCTACAAAGGCAAAGTACAAGAACATAAATAAGACACCCAAGGCCTGCAACCTTAAAAATGGCACCCCCAGCTCAATCATGCTAGGCGATACGCCATACCAGCTGTAAATTAAGGGCGCCCCAAAATAAAGCGTCCCCGACAGACAAATTCCAATCATTGCAGTTGTCCAAAAGGTAGACACAAATGAACGGCCAACATCTAAATATTGCTTTGCCCCATTGTATTGACCGCACATAATTACAGTTCCAACCGACATGCCCTCTGCCACTTTAATAATAAAGTGCAACAAAGTTCCAGTCACACCCAATGTCGCATACATCGTCGTCGACTTAAGATCAGCAATAAAGCGCGCATCTAGCAAATGCAAAATTGAATATAAAGCTAACGCTGTTACAAACTCTGGCACAAAATATCGCACAATTGCAGCATAACTCTCCCCACGAGAGAAATCTGTAATCCCCTCTACGTAGCTAGCCAATAACCCCTTTTTCATGATTTACCCCTTTTAAATAAAATTAATTTTCGTTTTCGATCGCCAACCTGATAAGAATGTTCTTGAGCTAACCATTTTTGTGCCCCAGAATTCGCTTGCCAATCTGCCGCCGCCCAATATACTAGCTGAGAATCTTGATAAATACTAGTAGGTTTAAATATCCGTAGCAACTCTTCCACTTGCAGCGAGGCTCGTGCGCAGAATAGATCTATTTGACGCGATTCGACCCTTAGAAAGGTTCGCCAGTCCCGCTGAACAACAGTCACTCCAGTTAAATTTAAATCAGCTACCATTTTCTGTAAAAACTGAACTTTTTTACCATTAACTTCAATTAGAACTAGCTGCAAGTGCGGGAACATAATTTTAAGCGGCAAACCCGGAAATCCGCCACCTGAACCAATATCTGCAATTACAGACAGCTTATTGCAATCAACTAGTGCTACCAAACTAAGCGAGTCTGCAAAATGATAATTTATAATTTCAGGATCAGTTGTAATTGCAGTTAAATTAAAGCTTTGATTCCAAAGCTTTAATTTAACTAGATAAAGCTGAAACTGATCGATCTGATGAGTTGTTAGTTGGTACTCTTTAGCCAAATTTTGCCACGCTGCCAGCATTGACCATTCTTTCATTTAGGAAAAACCATAGATTTTTGAAATTATAGTTAGTTATACTGGTTTTTGTATATAAATAACTATGTGTAAATTATCATAAAGCTGAAAAATATGAAATATATAAATTTAATATGGATTTTTTTCGTAGGTGTCCAATTCGGCAAGGATTCTTTCAAAGCTGAATCAGATCACACTATTCGCTTTTTTATTAAGGATTCTCAAACTCGACAAGGTCCCAAAAACTATACTGCCCTGGTAAGTTATGGTGGATATACGACTACCTCTAACTACGAAGGAGCAGTTGTTCTCCCCCGCAAAACCCAAGGGCACCAACTATTCTTACTGATAACACCACTCCAATCCGCTCAATTCAACCTTTTAAACAATATTTCCCGATGGACAATTCCCACCGATCAACCGACACAACTATATCAATTAAACCTAAACAACCAACACGGCAAGCAACCTTTCTGGCAAGTAAAGCCAATTGACCTACCAATCAGTCGTCACGTCCCACTACATACAATCGTTGTGCTAGGTCACCCAGACGAGCTAACGCTCCAATCCGGCAATTTCCCAACACTCTCAGGAGAACAGTTTCTATTGCCAAACCTATCCATCAATTTAACTAGCCAACAGCCTAAAGTTCTAGCTCATGCCCTCAACAACCATCCTTTCTTTGGGAAACTGGAAACAGCTTATGAACTAACACCCTATGGATACGCTACAATTCAGGGTCGCTAAAACTCTTATTTATAAAACAAATAAAACCTGCTATAGTTTGCTAAAGTAAAATTCGGGAAAATATAGGGGTTTACTTAAATTATGAAACTTCAAATTACATTCAACTCTAGTGATCTAGAGCAAAGCCTAACTGTTGCTAAACAGATTTATCATTTAGCAGATCGAATAGAAGTTGGCTCATTACTGCTTGGCAGATATGGATTATCGGCCATTCAAAGATTTAGAACTGAATTGCCGCAAAGCAAGATCGTCGCCAGCTCTAAGATTGTTGAATTTGGCAAAGATTGCGCCAAAATGAATATTGAGGCCGGTGCAGATTGGATCACAGTTTTAGCTGGAGCCAATTCAGGCATCATTCATGCCGCATGCACCACAGCACACGATTTAGGCAAAAAAGTTGTTCTAGATCTAATTGATGCCAGATCCAAAGGGCAATCTGCTTTGGAAGCCAAAAGTTATGGTGTTGACGCAATCTTACTGCACCAACCCTATGATGATTATGATGCCGCCATTTTGTTTGATGAATGGGATCTGGTTCGCGGCAATACTGACTTGCCAGTTTACTTATCAGCTAAGATTAACCGTGAAACTATTTCTAGCATTTTAGAACTAAATCCTGATGGACTGGCAATCGGAAAAGCTATTACCATGGCCACTAATCCAATCGATGAAGCAGAGTTCTTTAGGCAACTTTTACAAAGCTAAAAAATTTGATAAAAAAAATGAATTTAGATACAATTTCATTAAACATAATAATTAACTAACAGTTGAAAATCATGAAAAAAACATTTAAATTTTTAATTTTAACATTGTCTATTATCAATTATAATTTTATCTTTGCAGCTGCTGTGCAACCAGAAGTTGAGACTTGCCAACAATGTCACTCTCTTCACTCCCGCTCCACACTTTTAGCACTAGGCGCAACAAAGATTATACTTAGCAATGTAATTACCGGGATAACCTTACATTCTGTACAGAATTTTGGTTTTGCCCCTGCCCTTACTATTGGAGCATTAGGTGTCTTGAATAGCAGCATACTACTTCGTGAGGCGCTGGATGATATAACTATTGCAAGATCTGCTGAAAGCTATAATACTGAACGACAACGAATACATAATAGATTTCATACAAGGACACATACCCTACATGACCCAGATGTTTAGACTTTTAGCCATAACGCTAATTATAACTAATTATAATTCTGTATTTACAGCTGAACTGCGCCAAAGACGCAACCCCCAAAACTGCGAACAGTGCCACCGATTCTCTCAAGCGCGAATGCTAGGCGCTGGCGGATTTATCTTATTAAGTGCAGCTGGAGTAGCTACCATAGGTTTATTAAACAGAAATTCTTCGCAAGGTGAATTTAAGCCTATTACAACCGTTGGATATTTCACAGTTTGCGCAGGACTTATAAGATTAGGATCTCAGATCATAATTAATTTCGGAACTGAAAAAAACACTCAAAGAACCCTCCAAAGAATACATCGAGAAAATCATTGATTCTTCTGATTCTGATACTGCAAATCAAACAGCTCTTTTAGTTCTTGAGACGAAGTCGCCTGCGTTGAGGACTTATCTTCTCGATAGCTCACAAATCTTGGAAAGCGCAATGCCAGTCCCAAATGCGTAGAGGTTTTATTAGCAGAATGCACAGGTGACCGTGTGATTTCATCAGCTCGCACCTCACAAACTATTTTAGGCGCCACCCAAACATCGGGTGTCAACTCTGAAACACACTCAATGTTCTTGGGTTTTTCAATAACTTTAATGGCGTCACATTTCTGCTTCAGCTCTATCCATTGCGCATCTTTCAAACCTGTCCCAATCTTAGCAACTGTTTGAAAGTGATCCCTTTGTGGATTAAATACTCCAATTAAAAATGCCCCAATCCCAAAGCTAGCACGCTTCCCCTGTCCAGCATAGTAACCTAAAATAACAGTATCAATCGTGTCATTTAGCTGACCCTCTTGCCGCTTAAGCTTGATCCAGTTGAAGTTACGTTTACCAGGCTGATAGGTCGCGTTAGGCTTCTTCACCACTAATCCCTCAAAGCCAAGCGAAACACTCGCAACAAAATAAGCTTCGAGCTCTTGTGAAGTTTTAATAAAGCGCTCTTCAATTGTTGAAACCACCTGTGTTCGATCTACCTTGAAAATACTCATCAAGGTCGTACGACGCCGCTCACTACCCTCAGAAAGCAACTCTTGCCCATTACAATATAAAATATCAAATAAAATCAATCGCAATGGCAAATTTTCCGCAGTTTGCTGAACATCATGCTTGCGACGTCGCTTAACCGTTTCTTGAAACGAAGCATATGTATCTGTCTGCTCATCATAAACGATAGCCTCACCCTCACAGATCAATGTCTGCACTGACAAATTCTGAAAAGCCTGAGTTAATTCTGGAAACATGGCCGACATGTCAAGCAAGTTCCTAGAAAAAAACTTTACATCAACTGCCCCATGTTCTGTGCGCTTAACGTGTACTTGCAAGCGGAATCCATCTAACTTTGGTTGCGCAATACATGGTCCAATCTTCTCAATAATCGCAGATGCTGTCGGCTCTCGCTCAGCAGCTGCAGGACGAATTGGAATACCCACTGTAATTTTCATATGTCGAATTCCATCAATGCCATTCTCTTTAGCCACATATACTACGCGACCAATGTCAGCTGACAGACTGTACGCATGCTCAATTTGAACCCGCAAAGATTTGTCACCAGACAACATTTGTGATAAGGCGTCTATAATAGTCATATCAGAAAAGCCTAGTCGCATTGTCCCAACCACAATTCGCACGATATATTTAGCACTTAGCGAGTCACAATTTAAAAGCAATTCATATAACGCCGTTTGCTTTAACTCCTGGGCACCTACCCCAAACAAATGCGCAATCTTAATGAGCTGTTCATATACCTGCAAAATAGATAGGTCTGCTTTAGTCGACCAATTATACTCAGCTACCAAGGCACCCAAATCCCCCTTGGTCTTAAACTCTACCGTAGCCTGCTCATCACTTAAATCCAACAACCTAGCAATCGATTTGAGCACCTGCTTTTCTGCTAAGTTAAACTGTGTCCCAATATATTGAGCATCTAGCTCTCCCAATAAAAGATATGCCACTACCTTAGCCTCTTCAGCTGAAAGATTCTGAAACAGTTCACTTAATATTTTAGTCATTTGCAAACGACCGCTAATCGGTTCAATTTCACTAAATATCTGCGCCAACTCTGAAAAATTCATCTCATCTTCCCCTATTTTGACATAACAAACAAACATATGTTCCACGTTGTGCAACACGCATTTTAATAATTAAAGTACCGCAACGGAAACAGGGTTGTCCTGCTCGATTAAAAACCTGCAATTTGCTAGCGAATTTACCCTCTTGATTACCAGCAAAAGTATAACTTAAGAAAGTCGTTCCTTGCGCTAAAATAGACCGATTTAAAATTTCCGGAATTGCACCATGCAATACTTGAAGCTGCAAGTCAGTAATCCGATTGGCACAAGTTTGAGGATGAATACCTGCTTGCCACAAAACCTCATCTACATAAATATTTCCGAGCCCTGCAACTTTAGACTGATCTAACAACAATGCTTTAATTTGACGAGCGCTTTGACAAATCTTCACTAAATAATTTAATGTAAATTGTTCTGTTAGCGGCTCACACCCCAGCTTAGATTCTAACCAGTCCAGACTATCACAAGTCTGTAGAAACCCAAACTTTCGCTGATCCTGAAATAATAAATAACAATGTTCTAATTCCAACAAAACCCGCAAATGTTTGCCAAAATCTTTCACAACCTGCTCTAACTGCCCTTGAGTCTTAACCACCGCAAACAGTTTTCCCGTCATTCGCAAATGACCGACTAGATAACCCTGGCTTAAATTTATAATAATATACTTAGCACGTCGGTCAACTCCAATTATGTCCTGCCCCTGCACTGATAAAGGTGTACCAATAAAGTTTTTGACGCTAAAAACTCGGATCGATTTGATTTTTTGATTTAAGATTTGCCCCTGTAATGACCGCACAACCGTCTCAACCTCTGGCAACTCTGGCATTTAAGTAATCCTTTCAGGTAAATTTAATTCTCAAGATAACTAAATTTAAGATACTTTTTAAGTGAAACTTTTGTCTGTAGGGGAGTATAAAGTTTTGAAGATCGAAGTATTAATTTATTTGTCCATTTTTTCAATAGGACAATTTTCAGCTAGAGCCTGCCAAGCTGCACCCAAAAACCGCAGAACTAAACCCAATATGCTTAGGCTAGATCTGACAGACAGCCACGTGCCTGCACTTTCTACTCCGATCGACTTAACTCGCACCCCCAGCCCAGAAACCGCTTTATTTCGCAGCCCAGAACCTACCCGCCCAGCTATAATTGCATGCATTTTGGATCGAGCATTAAAACACAACTACGATAAATCTATAGATCCAGATGAATCAAGTATAGAATTATTTACATCTCCCAAAGCAAAAGCATCCCCCAATCCATATGCCAGCAGGGCTGGCGCAGACATCGCACTAGCCATGTCTCCCGCAATGATCGCCGCTACCAAACAGTCTGACAGCCCCCTCACCCCTGCAATGCTGCTTGAGTATGCAACCGCAGAAGCCAATTGGAAAATATTAAAGCGAAGCCTAGCCATAACACCCACCCCTCCTGATATACACGTCACTAAATCACGACCTGACGCAGAAGATGCCGAAGCTCGCGCCCAGCGCATTGCCAGAAATAATATTATCTGGGAGTATCACATGCGACAAATTAAAACCGAGCGACTGAAGAAAGCCCAACAAGAAGAACATTTCTAGAGAACTCCTACACTTTTAAAAAAGTAATTGCTTTTCTGTTAGCTTATAAGCTACAGTGTTAATATGAGCGCGTTAGAAATAATTATTTATAATACCTATATTAAAAAAGAACCTTTTACTGAATGGTTGCTTGATTTAGATACAACCACAAGGGCCATAGTGGTCACCAGGTTGAAACGGCTCAACTTGGGCAATTTTGGTGATTGTAAAAAGCTTCAGAACATTTTAGGTGTTTGGGAATTGCGAATTGATTATGGGGCGGGGTATCGAGTTTACTTTGGTAAAGAAAGCAATAAAATAATAATACTGCTAGTTGGTGGCGACAAGGGTAGTCAAACACGCGATATCATCAAAGCCCAACGCTATTGGTTAGACTATAAAGGACAAAAAGATGGCACCAAAAAAAAGAATTTATAGAAACTTACAAGAATTAATACTAAAAAATTTGCACGACCCTAAAGAGGCAACGGCTTATTTAAAAGCTGCCTTGGCAGATGAGGATGAACGCGTTTTTTTACTTGCATTGAGAGATGTTTTAGAGGCTCGCGGTGGAAGCATTTCTGATTTAGCAGAAAAGACCAACTTAAATAAACAAAATTTATATCGCATGTTATCCAAAGAGGGTAACCCAAGACTTTCTTCATTAAAAACGGTGTTACACGCTATTGAATTCCAAATTGATATTAATCCAATAAAAAAATAGTCCATCTAAAAATTCACACCCTTGGAAGAGAAGGCTTCAAAGACTCGACCAAGAAGAACATTTCTAGAGAACTCCTACAAATCCCAATTAACTGTTGATTTAAAACCGATCATCCCCGTATATTTAAAGTAAGACATTAAGCTAGGGGTTTAAAGGGGGTTTATAATGAGGTTTGAATTTAAAATACTAACTATTGGCATACTGCTTAACTCTAGCTATCTGCTAACGATGGAAGACACCGAATATCTTGCCGCAGAACTAGCTGCACAGGGATCTTATAGTACACGAACTACACCAGATAGCGATCGAGTCACACCGGTTAGCCCAATCCATCAAGGACGCCCTGTCCAACTCGCATTATCGGCAGTTATGGAAGCCTCTCGAAATTTAACCCCTATTAAGACCAAAGGAAAAAGATTGAAGCTCCAAATTGCAGATCAGGAAAAGACTCCTGATACAGTTCCGCAGCTGGAGCTTAAACGCATTAACGATATGGGTAAGCCTACTGGCGAAATGGCAATCATTGCCAATCCTGTAGCTAATTGCGACAAAATTAGTAATATCATTGAATTTATCATGCAAAATTTTGAACAAAACCTGATCTCACAAAAAATAGATACTGAGCACGCTTTCTCGGTTACAATAACACCTGACAATGGAAAAAACACCAATCCATATAGCGCCCCTAATAGAATTCGCATGGAAGGAAAACTCCTCATTAAACGCGACTTAGCCAAAGCCCTACTTAGGTCTTCAATGCTAGAACAATTACTAGAAGTAGATCATGATGCTGATATGCGAATCAAAGCAGCTATTATAGACTAGTCCAACAACTTATTATATTGATCAGCAAAGCGATTAGCATAACTATAAAGTGATGAAAGTGCGAAGTAGATTGTTGCAATCAGTAAGATTAGTTCACCAGTACTCCACCAATTAACTGAACCATAGGTATTAGCTGGGCGAGCAACTATTAGAATAATTAAAAACATTTGAAAACAAGCTTTTATTTTACCTAAGTAAGAAACTGGGACTGTAATATTATGCAAAGCAGCTAATTGTCGCAAACTCATGATAGACATTTCACGTCCGACCAGAATAATTACCCACCAGAAATATATCTTACCGATTGCCAATAGTGCAATTAAATTGGCACACACTAAAAACTTATCAGCAATTGGGTCTAATGCCGTACCCAAAGCTGACTCTAATCCATATCTGCGCGCTAAATAGCCATCTAAAAAGTCAGTCATGCTAAAAGCAGCAAAAATTCCCGCTAAGAAAAAATTTAACAAATCGATTTGATATGGCAAAAGATAAAATAATAAAAATGGCAAAAGCAGAGCGCCGCCAATTAAGCGCGATCCAGTCAAAAAATTCGGCAATTGTCGATGGGGAATAATTAGACACCTCGCGAGAGTTATATCTTAAGTTTTTTGGTAGCGGCGCAGGGACTCGAACCCCGGACCTACGGATTATGATTCCGTCGCTCTAACCACCTGAGCTACGCCGCCGCCAACTGATACTCAGTATATCTTAAATACTAATCTTTTGAACCTTTTGTTTATCCAAAACGAAATGAATTAAGGATTTTAGGAAAAACAACCCTGTGATCAAAGTTGCAATGATCCCAATCATCATTGTAACTGCAAATCCCTGAATCGGACCTGTGCCAAATCTAAACAAAACTACACCCACAATAAAGGTTGTAATGTTACTGTCCAAAATCACTGTCATGGCATTAGAGAAACCATCATCTACCGCATGCTTCATGCTAACACCTTCTCTGAGCAGCTCTTTAATTCGCTCATAAATTAACACTGACGCATCAATTGCCATTCCAACAGTTAATACCATTCCAGCAATTCCTGGCAATGTTAAGGCCGCTCCAGTTAGTGACAATGCTACCATTGTTAGCAACAAGTTATAAATTAAAGCCAAGAAAGCTAAAATTCCCATCATTCTGTAATAGTAAATACTAAAAATTAATAATAATCCCAACCCAATAAAGCAAGATTTCAAGCCACTATTAATTGATTCAGAGCCAAGTGATGGTCCAATGCGACGTTCTTCACTAAAGCTAACTGGCGCTACAAATGCCCCTGATTTTAATAAAGTTGCCAACTCTTTAGCTTGCTCAATGTTAAAGTTTCCAGTGATTTGCACATTACCACCAGAAATTGGCTCATTAACTTGAGCAACTGAAATAGCCTGCCCATCCAAAATAGCAGCCAGTTGACGGTGCACATTATCACGAGTTAATTCATGGAATTTTTCGGCACCTTCTGGATTTAATTTAAAAGTAGTTACAATTCGATGATTCCTATCATCATTAGACGGAGCTGCATCGATCAAGTGGCGTCCTGTTACTTCAGCTGTATCTGCCACTAGCAAAAACTCAGTTTGGCCGCCATGCACATCACGATTAGTAATAATTTGCATGCCAGCTGGAACTTCACCACCAAACTCTTCCAAAATTTCAACATGTGAACGTCCGCGCGCTTCCACAACTTTAAACTCTAACATCGCTGGCGTACCGATCATTTCTTTGGCGCGGGCTGGGTCTGTCACATCTGGCAACTCAACTACAATACTATCATCGCCCTGTGCTGTAATTTTGATTTCTTCCACACCTAGTACATTTAGACGAGATCGCAATACCTCAATATTGCTTTCAAGTGCCCAATGCTCTAGTTGATCAACAGCACTACCCGACAAAGTCAAACTAACAACCTGATCAGAACTACCAACTTTAAGGCCGGCAGCATGATCACGAGCAGTTGATAAGGCCGCAGTTGCTGCATTGGTGTCTGCAAAATTCAAACTAACTGTCGCCCCTGAAATAGAATGTGAAGTTGGCACTGCTAACTTCGCTACCTTTAAGGCATTGGTAACTTGACGAGCCTTTTCATGCAGCTCATGCTCAACTGCCTTATTCGTTTCAACCTTCAATGTAATATAGGATCCACCCACTAAATCAATTCCAAACTTCAAGCGTTGACGCAAAGGGTATAGTAAATAAACTGACAAAGCTGCTAACACAATCCAAAACATAAATCCTACTGCTAGCCACTTACTAGTCCAGTTTTTTGACATCATTCTCATTAAAAATCACTCCTTTAGTTTTTGTTTGATTTCAATTTGGTGCCGAGGAGGGGACTCGAACCCCTACAAGATTTCTCTCACAGCCACCTCAAGGCTGCGTGTATACCAGTTTCACCACCTCGGCAATTTATAATAAATATGTTTAGAATTTTAACACTAAGGCGCTGGATAATCAATGCGAATATCTGGACAAAAAATATTATGGGTTATGCTATTAAAAACAGCCGAACCCATAATAAATATATTTTATAGCTATAGCCAAACCCACTTAGTAGCGCACACTGCGTCATCGCGAGCCCCTTGTGGTCGTGGCGATCCACTTAAACAATTAGCAACTAGATTGCCATGTCGCCAAAAGAAGGCTCCCCGCAATGACATACCGGTTTATGCAGAGCTTACTGCAGTTAGCTATATATTAAAACTTAATACCAACCAAACCTAATAATTTCTTTGGCAAAAACAGCAACAAGTTTATTAAAGATGACAAAATATTTGCCAACATTCCCCAAACTCCTGCCGACTTTACCGGCTTAGGTGCAACTTTCTGAACCTCAGGTTGAGGCGCTTGAACTGCCCCTTCAGCCATAGCTTTAAACTCATAACCCAAGTCGATACCCGCACCCTTCAAGTCTTGCATCATCTTATCAATACTGATCAGTTTCTGAGTAGCATGCTGACTATACTTAGTAAACACACTATACAACTCACCCTTTAAATATTTTAAAACTACTTGAATGTTTTTTTGATAACTATCAACATGCTGATATAAATCTTGTGCCTTATGATCATCTAACACACGACCAATTTGTTTAAAATCTACCCAAGCTTTAGACTCATAATCCGCACATTTCTGAACTTGATCGACAACTTGCAACATTAAACTATCCTGATCTGCATCAATTTTTTGCATCAGGTTTAGTTCAGCTTGCAGGGCTACCAATTTACTTTTGTTATCTACAACTGTATTTACAAATTGATTTGATACATTTTCAGGTAGATTGTTACCAGCCTGCCCCGCCATCACAAGCAAATGATCAACCACCTTCACCAGATCCTCTAATGGCAAACCCAGCTTCTGTCTATCAACTTCAAGCTGCTTCTCCAAATCATGCCGGGCTGAAAAAAACAGCTGCTGCTGATCTTGGACTTGCGAATTGTAAGCCATAATATGACCAAAGGCATCCTCGGCCTTTTCCCACCACACCCGCTTCAAAACCCAATTGCCACTATCATCTTCACCGAGAGTGTTCAACGTCGCAGGCATCAAATCATCCGCCGCCTCTGAATCGGTAGCCAAATCACTATCAGGCTGGAGCAGTTGCTCTGGCAAATCATCCGGCCGCAGTTCTGCCCCAAAACTGACAAACCCTGTCACCAACATAATATTCAATAACCATATTCTCATTACACATCATCCTTTTTTTATAGAGATTGAGCCAACTCCTTTAACTCATTTTGCAAAGAATCACATAGCTCTGCAGCTTCAGTTGAAGTGTAGCTCCACTTCACACCCTGATCAACTCTAGTTAATACTGACCTATCACTTTTAATGTCAATGATATCAATTCTAACTACATTCATTAAAGGATGCACCATTGAAGGTGCTCGCACAACACCAGCCCTACCAAGCACACTGTATGCCATATTGTTCTCATCCATAAAACAAAGCATCACCTTTTTCTGCCATACCATATTATAATAGCCAGTATGTTCTTTATTAATCGAAATCAAAACACCATCCACACCTTTAGGATAGACCCATTGAATTGGAGTTGTATGCGGCAAACCCTTCTCAGAGAAAGTCGCTAGCACCGCAACAGTTTTTCCCTTTTTCAAGATCTCAATTAAGTCATCCGGTAATTTGGCACCCACATGTTTTGCCATGTAATCCCCTTATAATTATTAATTAATTAAATTTTTTATATTGAAAGTCGAACTACAACTTCATTTTCGACACTTAGACCCTTAGGTTTTAGATACAACCTCCCTTGTTGCACCAAAATAAACCCTGCTTCCTGTAGCACAGCCAATTGTGTATTAAACTCCCGCACCTCTATCTCAGTTAAATTTTGTAACAACTCATTTATATTAACCCCTTTAGCACTGCGCATACCTAACATAATTTGCTCTAACCAAACCTGACTGCGAGTTAAACTCTCTACAAAGGTAAATGCGGTACAATCATGCTCCATTGTTTTGAAATATTTCAACAAATTCTTTTCATTTTGAAACCTCAACTCTCCATCAAATGAGCAAGCCCCCACTCCAAAGCCTCGATACGGCTTACGCTCCCAATAGGCTTGGTTATGGTGTGATTCAAATCCTGGTTGCGCAAAATTGGACAACTCATATTGATTAAATCCAGCCTGCTTAAATCTTTCTACCGTCCAATAGTATTGATCCACAACCCAGTCATCGGTCGGTAAGAGCACATCCCCACGATTTACACCACGATATAAAGGAGTATTCTCATGCACCATCAAAAAATACATCGAAACATGCTTGATTGGCCATGTAACCATCTCATCAATCATTGCTCTCCAATCTGCCTGACTAACATCTGGAAGCCCTACAATAATGTCGATTGATAAATTATCAAAATGATAGCTGGCCTGGTCAAGCAATCGCCGCACGTCAGCTGCTGATTGCAATCGATTCAACTTCTTAAGTACTTGATCATTTAAACTCTGTACGCCAATACTAAGTCGATTAATACCCGCCCCCTTCCATAGCTTTAATTGCTCTGGCCTAACAGTCCCTGGATTAACCTCAATTGAAAACTCTAGCTGCTCATCCCACTCAAATACACTCTTTAGTCTACCAGACATGTCAAGTAGGCAACGATCAGGATAAGTACTAGGAGTTCCACCACCAACAAAGATCGTTTTAATCTTGCGGCTTCCCTGATGATTACGATCAAACCAGTCTAGCTCCTGCATTAAAGCCTGATGATATTGCTCCATATATTTATCTAGTCCTGCAAAAGCTACAAACGGGCAATATGTACATTTATATGGACAAAATGGCCAATGAATATATATATACTCAACTGCAACCTGTGCATTATATTGAAAATTAGTTAAACACATGTAATTAGATTCACTTTGACAACTGTAGCATCCGCTTTATAGCCGCCAAAACCCCCTGTAGATCACTATTCATTTGTGACATGCCTATATCCCCCTGTGCAAATCTAGCTAAATTAGCAGCATTTTGCATCTGCTGCATCAACTGGACCATCTCGCAGTTCTTAAATTCTTTTCTCAGCACCTGAATCAACTCTGCATCAGTCATACTCAGTGCGTCAACATTATAATAATATTTTATAAACTGCTTTATTTGAAAGACCAAGTTTCCATAGAATAGCTCGCTACCCAAACCTGACCGCAACTGATCTGATAGTTGCTCCAAGCTTAATAACAGCTGCTGATACCGATCTAATACCGCAAAATTTGAGTTCTGACGCAAAGTATACTTACGCCAGACTATTCCAACTATCATTAATAATAACAGAAAAATAATTAGTAGATAGAACTGTTTTGTCTGCCAAAATGGCGCCAGCTCCAACCCCTCTAACTCCAAGTCTAATCCATATTTATTCATGAACCCTCATCGTGCAATCTGCCGTTTTTGAAAAAAACTGATAATTTCACCAACCACGTGATCTGGATTGCGAATATCCAATAAGCCTACCCCGCAACTTATAAACTGTTTATTCTGACTTTGAACACGCTGCTTTAAGTGCTGCCTCAAGTCAGTTTTACGCAAATCTAACATAGCCAGCTGGCCAGTCTCTGGATCTTGCACTTGTAGTAGCCCAACCACCGGAAAAGCATGTTCAAATTGATCTAACCACCGTACCGCAACAACATCATGTCGGCGACCTAACGCCTGTAATTCTTGAGAAAAATCATTTTGATCAATAAAATCTGATATCAATAAGATTAAATTTTTTTTATTCAAAACTTGGCCCATCTTTGCCAAAACAGCTTTTAAATTAGTCGGACGTCTAATAGCATCACTTAATTTATCACAAGTAAAGATCTGTTCTAATATTTTTTGAACATGCCCATTGCCAATAGCTGGAATAGAGTACAATTCGATCTTATCTGAAAACAGTACCAAGCCAACTTCATCACGCCCACCCTGAGCAACCAGGGTGAAAATTGCAGCCAATTCTGCCATAAATTCAATTTTAATCTGCTTGTTACTACCAACAAAACTAGAGCGAGAAATATCCAATGCTACAACAACTTTTTGATTTCGATCTTCAAAAAACTGCTTGGTTAAGGTTCGACCTGCTCTAGCGCTACTTTTCCAATCAATAAATCGCACATCATCACCAAACTGATACTCTCTGAGCTGGTCAAATTCAAAACCAGTACCTTGATTGGGAAGTCTACGATTACCCACAACTGAACTGCCAACCAAGGTACTAACTTTTAAGCGAACCCGTCTAATTTGATATTTAATTTTATCTGACAGCATACCGACTTAAGACCACAATCCTTCTTTTTTCAATATTTCTGGAATTGCAACTGAGCCATCTGCTTGCTGATAGACCTCCATCAACGCTACAATTAAACGCGGCAGGGCAAGTGAAGAACAATTCAAAGTATGTACTAAAACAGATTTGCCATCTTGATCTCGATATCGGATCTTGCCACGACGAGATTGAAAGTCAGTGCAGTTGCTACAAGATGACACCTCATAATACGCGCCCTGGCCCGGCATCCAAACCTCAATGTCAAATGTCTTAGCTGATGCAAAAGAACAGTCTTGAGCAGCCAATAAGCTAACGCGATAATGCAGACCTAGCTGTTGTAAAATATCCTCAGCACAGGCCAACATTCGATCCAGTTCCTGAGCTGAATCTTGTGGCTCACAAATTGTATATAGCTCAACTTTTTCAAACTGATGAATTCGAATTAACCCTTGTTCAGTTGTTCCGTATGTTCCTGCCTCACGCCTAAAACAAGATGTCCAAGCCGTCATACGCTTCGGCAGCTCACTAGCACTATTAAAAATATGATCACGATACAAATTAGTTAAATTTACTTCAGAAGTCGGAGTTAAATACAGACCATCCGCACCAACTTCATAAACTTGATCCCTAAATTTAGGAAAGTTACTAGCTGTCTCAAGTGATACCTCATTAACCAAAAATGGCGGAATGAACGGACTAAAGCCGTGCTTGCGGTTATTTTTAAGCATAAACATTGTCAAGGCATAGACCAAATCAACCGCTTCATTTTGATAAAAAACAAAACGAGAACCTGTCATACGCACAGCGGCTTCAAAATCAAACCAGTTTAATTTCTTATTTAATTCAACATGATTTTTAATTTCAAAATTAAACTCTGGCTTACTGCCAAAAATTTTAACTGGCAAATTAGATTCTTTATTTCCGTCAGGCACAACTACTTCTAGCAGATTGGGGCACTCTAAGTACAGCTTGCGAAAAGCCTGTTGTACAACCTCCAACTCGGACTCTTTAACTTTCAAAGTTTGCCCAACCTCAACTGAACGTGCCCTTAGTGCATCTGTCAATCCAGATTTAGCCTGCGCAGCCAACTCATTTTTAACTTTTCGCAACTCTTCAACTTCTTGATTAATCGCTCGCACAGACCTGTCTAATGCAGCTAACTGATCCACATCAAACTTAGGATCTTTACGATTCAACGCTTGCTTTATTTCTGCAAAATTAGTTCGCAACAGTTCTAAGCTAATCATGATTCACTTTACATTTAAACTTTTAAAATTTTTCTACTTTCCCTAGAATACTCCAAAAAATATTTCACGCCAACCCTCCATGCCATTGCAACAGAACCGTCTCATCTAAATTGCTCATTTATCTTTAAATGGATCGCCACGCCCACAAGGGGCTCGCGATGACGAGTGCGCACGCCAACTACTATCCCGAAGCTACCACAGCAAAAAGACCGCCCATTAAAGCGGTCTTTGCGGATAAGGAATATTTTACTTATATAGGCTTAGCTAAAACATTTACCTTATACAGATTACTTTGATAATGATGATTGAGATCTTACGAACTCACGAAGTTGCTTACCAGCTTTGAACTTAGGAACGTTCACAGCAGGAATGCTAATCTTTTGTTTAGTTGCTGGATTGATCCCTTTGCGAGCCGGACGATGTGATAAAACAAATGTCCCAAATCCAGTTAAAGATACTTTTTCACCTTTTTTCAAAGTACGTTCGATAATTCTAGTTAGTGACTCTAAGACTCGAGTCACATCTTTTTTGCTAAATGCTGTTTCTTCACTTAGTGAGTCAATTAATTCAGTCTTATTCATTTGCTCTCCTGGTTAAAAGAACGATTAAAATTAAAACACTGCTTTCATTTTTATATCAGATTAGATCAACTATAGCGCGCTCAAAGTCAATCTAATTTTTATAAAATCATTATGGTAATATAGATTTATTTATTTCTTTGTCAAACAAAAAAACTTTTACTATCTTAATTCTAAAGGCTAATCAATCAAAAAGAAGATATTTATGCTAATAGACACGCACTGCCATATTAATACTATGGTCAAATCAGAATTTGACATTCTTCTCAAGGAATCAGATTATGCAGAAGCTAAACTCATAATTGACTTTGCAACTACCAAAAGCGTTCATAAAATTATAAATGTTGGCACAAGTCTACCTGAATCTCTAAATTGCATTAGCTTAGCCAAACGCTTTGAACCAATTTATGCTACCATTGGCATCCACCCCAATGATTTAAATGAAAACTGGCAGGAAGAATTAAAAACTCTTGCACAATATTTACCACAGAAGGAAGATCATAAAATTATTGGCATTGGCGAATGTGGCTTAGATCTCCATTATCCAAACTACAACCTGCAAAGGCAGATAGCTGGCTTTAGAGCCCAAATTGAACTAGCACTTAATTATAACCTCCCGCTTTCTGTACACACCAGAAATGCACCCCAAGAAACCTTAAAAGTACTAGAGGAATATGTTCAAAATAAGATTACTGGCGTCATTCACTGCTTCTCAGAAGGCTTAGATTTTGCCAAAGAAGTTACATCCTGGGGTTTTGTAATGGGAATTGGTGGCACTATCACGTACCCCAAAAACAATTTTTTACGCGAAGTTGTCACTGAATATTCGCTAAGCAATATTG
>JAHFBM010000051.1 GCA_023250055.1 bacterium
TTAATCCCTTTAATCGGAGCTCAGATTATTTTTGGCGCCAGTCAATTAACTAGCGCCAGTTTGCAATATTTTAAGCAAACTCACTATCTAGTAGCTTTGATGGCAGCCAGCTTACTTATTGGGATTATTGTGAATCTTTGCTTAGTCTCGAGCTTAGGATTCTGGGCAGGCGTCTGGGCAGTTAATGCAGCTTACTTATTTTATTTTCTGGGCGTGAAGAGCTTTAAGATCTGGTATTTTGGGCGTGTGTAGTAAAACTATTTACAGGTTGTATGTTGAAGGGCTACTTTGTCTTTCAGAGGTGTAGCTAACTGCAGTAAGCTCCGTACTAACCCATATGTCATCGCGGGCCCCTTGTGGGCGTGACTAAGTGATCTTGGCTATGTCTATCAGGGATGAAATTATAAAGGGGAACTATGGTGAAGATTCGGGTTGGATTACTTACTAGCTTATTAATCTGTTTAAATCTAAATGCAGCATCTAAGACAGTTTATGTTTTTGGTGATAGTCATGCCTATTTTAACTTTCGGTGGCCAGATCAAGTTAGTCATTTGAGTTACCTGGGGCATGAAATCACTTTTAATACTGTGCCCTGTACATCACGAACGATGCACAGAATTGGTCGCGATGGTTTAAGAGCTTTAAATATTGCTAATGAGGGCGTGCGCAATGGTGATATTGCAATTTTCTGCTTTGGTGAAGTAGATTGTCGTTGTCATATTGGTAGGCAGGTAATTGAGAAAAAGCGTGCTTTAGATGAAATTATTCAAACTTTAGTTAACAATTACATTAAAACTATTCTAATTAATAAAAGCAGATACACACAATTAAATTGCGCAGTCCTTTCGGTTATTCCGCCTTGCGATCAAGGTTTTAATCCGCAATTTCCTTGGTATGGGTTGTTATCTGAGCGGGTGCAGATTACTAAACAGCTAAACCAAGCATTAAAGCAATCTTGTGATCAGGCTAGCTTGCTATTTATTGATTCATACCATTTGTATAGCGATCAGGATGGGGTATTAAAGTCTGAGCTGTCAGATGGATGTGTGCATTTAGGGCGGCCAGCTAACCTTGCTTTGAAGCAATTGGCAGTTGAGAGACTGGTAGAGTTGGATTGGTTATAGGCCTGAAGCATTTAATCATCTTTTGACTGAGGTCTTGGGCATTGTCAGATTTAAACAAGATTGTACCTTTTGGTCTTGGGCAAATATCACTGGCAATTGTTGGTATATTAAAGTAAATAGCCTCAGAGACACTTATGCTATATCCATCGCTGCGAGTGGGGCGAAGAAATAGGCTGGCTTGCGCAATTACCGGCCAGAGCTCATGGGGCCAGTTAGAGAGCAGATAGCAGCTCTTGGGCAAATTAATATTTTGGTATGATTCTAAATGTGCAATTGCAACTAATAATCCGGCTTGAGGGAATTGAATTAGAAATTCTTTCCAGGCCCCTAACGCCAAATCTAATCCATATAAATCTTTCTCACGCCAAGTGGCAATTCTAGTGACAGTAACGATAACTAGTGGTTTGTGGTTGTCTATGAATAGTTGGCAGCTTGGAGGTAGCTGAGTTAAGATTTGCTCTCTTTGGGTTATGTCTGGCGGCAAAAATGGGTCTTGGATTAGAATGTTATTAGTTAATCTAATTCTTTTTTGGCTAAAAGATGCCTGCAGGAGTGGGCTTACTAAGATTACTTGGGTTGCTCTGCGCAGTAGCCAACCTAAAGTTAGGCAGTATATTTTATTTTTATTTTCTAAAAATCTTACTGAATGGACGGTGACACTGACTTTAGCTCCAATCCAGCAGCTAGCAAGCCATAGAATCAATAGTTCTAAGGGAGTACCGCGCATATTAATCGTATGATACATAATCCACAGGGGTTTAAATTTAAGGCAAAATCGCCACAGGGACCAATAGTACCAGATTTGATTTATGCCGGATTGTTGCTTGCAGACATCCCAAAGGGACACTATACAGTCCTGCTGCCCCAGTAGATTGGCTAATCGCTGGATGTGAATCGACATCCCTCCCATTGGCGGTGGGATTATTCCAACAATCAGCACTTTGGAGTTATAGACTTGGCAATACCTAACTGAATCTTTAGTTTTTTTCATTAAAACCATTCTAGTTAACTGCTTTTGCTCCATTATATGTAATCATTTTTAATTAATCAAATATTGACCAGATCGATTAATCCACTTACTCCCTCACCTCTAATTGACTTAGAATGACTAAAGTAAGTATTATTAAGTATAAGAGAAATAAAAACGTTTTAATTATATGTGGAGGTTGCAAAAATGGAATATAATAAGATATTGCTGTCATTGATTTTAGTAAATGGCGTATCAAATGTTTGTTTAGCGTTTGATGTTAGCAACATAAATACGATGGTTGACAAATATGGCCGAGTTGATTCTGGAAATGTATTGCCACGTGACGAGGCTATTCGTTTAGCTAGGGAATTTGCAGACAAGGGAAATGTTGATGCATCTTGGATTTCAAGTATTTTACGTACACAGTTCTCCTTAAATACGACTTCAGATAAGATGATTGGTGATAAAAATTCAGATGTATTTACACTAGTTGAATTTGATGCGATGAAAAGCTTATTGAACAGTGTGGATAGATCTACGCGTCAAGCTGCTTTTGATAGGTTGTCGGGTGACGTCGAGGAAGCTAAGTCGGCTCCAGCAGTTGTGCCAAGTGTAGTAGCTATGACATTAACACCAGAACAGCAATCATTGAATCTTCGCGTTAATAGAGGTGATAGTGACGTTTATTATGTAGATGATTTAAGAGATCAATTTGCAATTTTAGAAAATCCTAGTTTAAGTGTTGCTGACCGTCAAAAAGCAGCAGATTTAATTGCAGTTTCTCAATTTGTAGGCTGGGCTCAGAAAAATGTTAATGCTAAGCCTTTGAGCAGAATTGCTATTGATTTAAATGATAGTCGTGGTGATGGTGCTGCAACATTTACACACCTTCCATTTTACGAAGCTTCTAATAATGATGAGAGAAAGCAATTAGCAAGAATCATGGTAAAAAATCTGGGTGTAGACAAGAATAAGAGCTTTAATGTTTCGACAGGTAGTCTTGCAGGGGACTGGACCGCTGAAAAATTAGCTCGAAATATCCAGAAGAATACTGAACTTGCGGATTATATTTCCAGTTTATAATTTATAGATTTTTAATGAATTATAAGGGGTAGTTAGATTAGATAATCTAACTACCCCTTAATTTTTTGGATGGACATTGGTGGCGATTAACTCATATGATTTGGCATTTTCTGACAGTATGTGAAATGGAGAAACAGAGACAGTTTTATATTTATTTCGAACTTGATTTAACAGAAGTTCATGGCTTTCTAAGGTGAAAAGATCTATCTTGAGATTCTTCCACCCATCAATCTGTCCAGTTAGATAGATATGTTTGGCATTGAAAAAATTGAAATTAGCTAGAAGAGATTGGGTTATGTTAGGCGCTTCTGATAAGGCAAAAGTAGAGACAAATAAGTCAGAATCCACCTTCAAATGATTGATTAAATGAATTGGGACTAGATTGATTTCACGGGGCTTGATCTGAAGATTTGAACTTTTGTGTAGTTCTATGCTGGCATTGGGTAGGGTGTACCCTAGGTACATTTTTTGTATGACACACATTTCAGGTAAATCAATAATAATAATTGTAGTGTCAGGCATGATTGTTTTAAGGCATCTTGTTAGGTTTCCAAACCCACCCCCAAATTCAATAATTACAGAAGGGTTGGAGTCGATAGCTTCTAGAATCTTAGCGGTATAAAATAAATGACCTAGTGTCGTGGCTGAGCAATTAAACTTAGGGCAAGTAATTGGCATAAGGCAATTTTTATCATTAGTGAACAAGTTGAGCTTAGCTTTGGTTTTGTTGCTTAAACAATATTGTAAGAATGTTTCTTCATAGGTGGCTGTAAACGTTTCATGGGTACGATGCATGACTCCAGACAGGCAAGATCTTGTTAAGAATTGCTTATTTGGGGGGCTAAAAATCATTAAAGCTACTTGATTTCTAAAGTTTGTATAGAAGTCGCCAATAAGTAGTTTAGAGTCTTCATAATCAGGGCTAGATTTTATATCAAGATAGTCTTGTTGCATACTTACCCATGCGTTTTCAAAAGAAGCAGAATATAAATGACTGGATATTGTTAAATAGGGGCTCAGTATAAGTAAGATAAGTCTCTTTTTCACGATATTTGCTCTTTCTGTTTAGCAAGAGGGTGGTATTTAACTAGCTTAGTGCGAATGTATTTATTTAAATCTAGCTGTAGTTGCTGATCAATACGATGGTCACTGATTGGGTTATTGTCGTTATAAAGATAAAGCACCTCATCAATAAACATATGGTGAAAGCCAGCCATCTCAATCATGGGCATGAGGATTGCAACATCATAGGTCATCTTATAGAAATCGCCTTCATAGAGTAGATCATCTAGTTTAATTTTTTTAAATAGCCAAGTGTAGAAGGTGCGTAAATGGGTAGGGGCGCCATTCCACTCTCGGAATCTATTGAGTTCAATTTCAGTATCTTTCATAGCCTGTGACCAATGGCAGCGGACCTTTTCATTAATGAAGTAGCAGTCTCCATAAGTCATCCAGATGTCATTATTTTTATATTTTTCATTAAGAATATTTAAAACATTGGGGTTAGCTAATTGATCGTCGCCATCAAGCATGACGATAATCTCATGATCTTGACACTGACTATGAATATTATAATAAATATTGGCAAGCGCCAGTTTACGATCTTGATTGCGAATAATAGTAGTAATGGGATCTTTGCCTAGTTTAGAAACGTATTCTTGAACAGCTTCACCAGTTCCATCCGGGGAGAGATCATCAATATAAACTACGCGATATTTAGAATAGGTTTGAGAGTAAACTGAGTCTAAATTTTTTTGATAATACTTAATATTGTTATAAGAAGGAATCAATATTACAAACTCTCGATCATCTATATCAGGGAGACTTTTTCGCATTTTGGCATGATCTTTGCTAAGAGCAGCAATGGCTGGTGCGATAGACTTGAGCTGAGGGTATGCAGTGGTACCTTCTTGAGGATAGCAGTATCTGGGTGATAGCTTGAGGGTTGGTGGGTAAATTGAGAAATACTTGTTTAAATGGGTTTCATCATGCCACTTGGCAATTAGGTCCTGCTCTAGATCCTTAATAATATTATTATTGCACCAATTAACTAGCAGGATAAAGTTTTTAGCATTTCCGCCATAAAATCCTCCAGCAAAATATTTACTATTTTTGGCAGGAATAAAGTAAGCGGTAGACTTAGGATTTTTCTCTAAAGACCCTGTTGGAAAATCTCTTTGATAATATCCTGGGTGGATCGCGCCAACTAAGTTCCCTAAAATTTCATCATTAATTTTATCTATAAATAACATGTCAATGTCACAAGAAAAAACATAATCCATAGTTGCTAGTTGTTCTGTAATACCGCTATAGGCTTTAAAGCGCATTAAGGTTGAGAAGGGCCATTTTTTATGCGGCCAAGGTACAACGGTTAAGTTGGGCTGTTCAATTGGCAGGACTTGATCGGTAAATATAAAGTAAGAAACATTATGATCCGGCAAGAAATTTTTATTAGCAGATTGGATAAACTCTTTTACAAATCTAGTATAATTACCCGTAGCTACTGTGCATAGAGCAATATTTTTGGCTTGTGTAAGCGGTGTAATGGTTAGGATTAGTAAAAATATTTTTCTGATCATGATTAAATCTGTGTTTTTGGGATAAGGGTTAAAAACGTTTCTATTTTATGGTAATTAGGGTTAATGATGGTGCCATTTTTAGCGTAAATTGCCAAAAATGGCATAGTTCTATAAAGTATCTCAATCGTGTCGCTTTGGGTGTAGTGGGCATCTAAATTAGCAATAAAATCATTTAACTCTGCCGCGGAAGATATTTTTCTAGAAAAAGCAACTTTATTAAAATAATCTAGCTTGGTAATTGGATTGTATTTAGGTAACTTAGTGCGAATGTATTTATTTAAATTTAGCTGTAGCTGCTGATCAATACGATGGTCACTGATTGGGTTATTGTCGTTATAAAGATAAAGCACCTCATCAATAAACATATGGTGAAAGCCGGACATTTCAATCATGGGCATATAGATTGCTACATCACTGGTCATTTTGTAGAAATCTCCTTCATAGAGTAGGTCTTCTAGTTTGATTTTTTTAAATAGCCAGGCATAGAAGGTGCGTAAATGGGTAGGAGCGCCATCCCACTCTCGAAATCTATTTAGTTCAATCTCAGTATCTCCGATGGCTTGTGACCATGAGCAACGTACTTTTTCATTAATGAAGTAGCAGTCTCCATAGGTCATCCAAATATCATTGTTTTTATATTTTTCATTAAGAATATTTAAAACATTGGGATGAGCTAATTGATCATCGCCATCAAGCATGATGATGATTTCATGATTTTGACACTGACCGTGAATATTATAATAAATATTGGCTAGTGCTAATTTGCGATCTTGATTGCGAATAATAGTAGTAATGGGATCTTTGCCTAGTTTAGAAACGTATTCTTGAACAGCTTCACCAGTTCCATCCGGGGAGAGATCATCAATATAAACTACGCGATATTTAG
>JAHFBM010000052.1 GCA_023250055.1 bacterium
TTTGCCCGTTTTTATAATACAGTTAGACCTCATCATGGGATAGGCCTTTTGACACCAGCTAAGTTTTATGAGTTAATCAAAAATGAGGTCCTGGAGTCTCATATGTGTTGAACGATGACAGGCTATTGCAGAACTAATAAATTAAGTTAAACTAATCAAAATAGGGATTTATTTTAATCATAGGGGTTTATTTATGTTAAAGTTATATTTATTAGGAGCTATTTTAGCTCTAGGTGGATCTATTCAAGCAATGGATGCTGAAACAGCGCAAACACCTGAAGAAGCGCAAACAGTCGCATATCGCAACCAACTTAAAGCCGCTTTTAAAGTTGCTAAAAACGCCGGCGACTTCGACCAGATGAAAGCAATTGCAAGACTTGCCGATGGACATGGCTTCCTCAAGCTCTATAATCGTTGTTGGGACGAAATATACAGACTAGAGCGACCTGAACCACAACAACCTAACAATACAATGAGACGATTAGAATTTAGTGGTCCTTTGCAAGCACCTAGTAGGCTTCCGCATCCATCAGTAGTTGATGAAGATTCCAAAGAAAATTAATGCTTAAAGTGTATTCGCGAAGGCTTATCTTATCATTTAACATTATATCACTGCAAGCTGGAGATAAGCCTTCTTCGCTACCAAAAATTAATACCAAAGCGTTATTATCCACGGCAAAATCCGTAAAAATGAGTACAGGAATCACTAGGATAGACGATAGTAAAGAGTCTAGCAGTATAGAAGATGCTTTTAAGCGCATCACTATCGCTGCTGCTGCTCCTGCCACTACTAAACATCCGGTGCCGCCAACGCCAGCATCATCGCCTGTTTCTTGTGACGGCGACAGAGAAAGTGAAAGCACAACTCCTGCAGTTCAATTAAGTAAAAGAAACCGAAGATAGTGCTGAAACTATATATCTTAACTGTGCTGTTAATCAGCAACTCACGGTCTATGCACTGCTCATGGCTAGACTTTGTTCGTCGTAAATTACCTTCCCTTAATGAGGAAACATTAAGGGAATATGCCGCGCACAAGGCTAAGTTAAGCTGGGGAAAAGATCTAGATCATCCAAATGCCAGCCTGACAATTTCAACGCCTAAGGAAATACTCGAACAAAATTTTTCGTCTTTAGATCAAACCAAATTAGCTGATATACCAATCAACATGCTAGTTCAGTTACAAACACAGACATATTTCAGCAACTCAATGCTGCAAGCTCTCGAACAAGCGCAGCAAGTTTGGGAAAAACTTTCGGAACAAGAAAGATTTGACAACATTTATTTAGCGCAAAGATATCAACTAATTAATAGTATTTTAAAGCAAAAATACTATAGCAGCAGTCACACTAATTGGCGTGATCTTTCAAGCACAGAGCTACAAGAAATTGATGCCCATATTATCAAAACCATACGCAATATTTAACACACACTTTTAGCCATTTTGCTTTATCACAGCTATACTAATCTAATGCAAATTAGGTAAACAATTAATTAATAGATTAGCGGTGCAAATGAAAATTCAAGAAATATTTCGCAAATATGACTTAAGAGGCGAGGTTGGAAAACATTTTTTACCCAGCGACGCGTATCAAATCACTCAGGCAATTGTAACTTACTTTAAGCAAACAGAGCCAAACTTAAAAAACATTGCTGTTGGAATGGATGGCCGAACCCACTCTGAAGAAATCAAAGAGTATGTTTGCCAGGCGATTATCGATACCGGTATTAATGTTCATTTTATTGGGTTATGTCCAACTCCAGCGCTCTATTTTGCTTGCCATAATCTACCAGTTGATGCTGGAATCATGATTACAGCATCACATAATCCCAAAGAAGATAACGGCTTTAAATTGATTCTAAAAAAAGAATCTGTTTGGGATCAGGCCATTGTTGAAATTGCTAAAATATTTAACACTAAATCATTTAGCACTAATGCAATTCCAGGTAACTACTTTGAACATGATTTAATTCCACAATACATTGATACGCTATATCAAGAATTTAAACATTTAGAAAATGCCAATTTAAAATTTGTATTAGATTGCGGCAACGGCACGGCTGGAGTAGTTATCCCCGCATTAATTAAAAAATTAAACTGGAACCATGTAACAATTTTGTATCCAGAGGTTGATGGAAATTATCCCAATCATAACCCCAACCCTGTTGAAGCTAAGAACATGCTAACAGTAACAACAATATTACAGCATAATGCCAATTTAGAATTCGGAGCAGGATTAGATGGCGACTGTGACCGATTCGCAGCTATGACCAAAACTGGATTTTTAATTCCTGGCGATCAACTGCTTGGGTTATTCGCACTACACATCGATAAAAAATACAATCCATCCGCTGTTATGGATGTAAAATGCTCTGAAGCTATTGGCAAAGTATTGAATCAGGCCCAAATCCCCTGTTATATCTCACCAACTGGCCATGCTTATATTAAAAGCTATTTAAAAGAGCATCAGGCTACAATTGGGGGTGAGCTTAGCGGGCACTTCTGCTTTAAAGACCGACACATTGGCTATGATGATGGTATTTATGCCCTACTGCGTTTATGTGAAATTTTAATCCAAACTAAGCAAGAATTACAAACTTTAATTGACATATTCCCAACCACATATTGCTCACCTGAAGTGCGCTTAGCCTGCCCTGAAGAAACTAAATTTTTAGTAGTAAAAGCCGCTTGGGATGCTTGCGCCAAATGGCAAAACACTAAAATAGTTGCACTTGATGGAATTAGAATTCAAACTGAAATTGGTTGGGCCGTTGTACGTGCTGCTAATACCGAAGCTGCAATTAGTTTACGCATTGAAGGTTACTCTGCCGCAGCCTTAGATCAGTTAAAACATGATTTATTTATAATTTTATCACCACACTTAGACGCAAAGTTATTGGCTCAGAAATTAGAATTAGATTTATAAGATACGCGAAAGTACCCGTGGCGCAAGTTGGCATTCATATTCGCTTAGAAAAAAACTTAATCGACATTATTCAAAAGGCGATTAAATTAAACTTACCTCACTTTCAAACTTTTGCAGTAAGTGACAATGGCGCCAATCTTAAATTTAATCCTGAAGAGGTTGCTAGCTATTTAGAGTTGCGTCGTAAATATTTTAAAAACCTATATTTGCATAGCTCTTATTGGGTGAATTTAGCGCGTGAAAACCCCCGTGGTTATAGAACGTTTTTACGTGAACTGCAGGTAGCAAAACAACTAGAATTTACACATTTTATTATTCACCCTGGAGCTGCTAACCCTCTCCAGGAACCTGAGCAGGCCTTAAGAATATTAGCCAACAATTTAAACAAGGCTTGTGAAACACACCCTGATATCATTTTATTATTAGAAAATACAGCACATGGTGGAAACAATATTGGTAGCGATCTTATAAACTTTAAACAGCTCATCCCCCTACTAAAATTTCCCGATAAAATAAAGTTTTGTATCGATACTAGCCATGCCCATGCTTATGGTTATGATTTAATTGATACAGAATCACAAAACAAATTTATTGCACTGTTAGAAGAATGCATCTCAATTAGCAACATTGATCTAATTCACTTAAATGATACTAGTGAAAAGCTTGGGTCTAAAATAGACCGACATTTAGCCCCTGGAGAAGGCCGAATTGGGCGTGAACCATTGCAAAGATTTATCCAACATCCCAGCTTAAAACATATTCCAGTTATTTTAGAATTACCCAAGGCGGAACTTACTGATGAGGCTAAAATAATAACTGAAATTAGTTCCTGGTGAATAGTAAAAGTTGGGCCAAGAGTCCCCCCTCAGCCCAATAAACTTAGGTTTTGTTGAATTTTGAAAATAGATATAATATTTGTTAGGATTATGCTTGTTTTTACGTCATCGCGAACCCCTTTAGGGGTGTGGCGATCCACTTTTTTAACTTTTTAAGTAGATTGCTACGCTACGCTCGCATAAAATTTAATTCGATCTAAAAACTCAGCAGAACCCAATCTAAGTTTTAAAAATCTAGCACATCGCACCATTAGTACCAAGACAAGTTCTCAGCACATTTGTACTATCAGTACCGTGCTGATCTTGTCCGTAGAATGCAATTGCTGCATGACCATTACCATCAAAATAAACCGTCTCCCAATTGGTTAAAATTTCCAAATCTTCCTCAAAAATACGTGGATTGCTAGGATTGTTAGAATCTGAGTCTATAGCTCCACTTATAGAACTAGGATTAATAACCGCGCAATATGCTGGATTGCCATCAATAGAAATGGATCCATTCGTAGTAAAGTTATAATCCAGTAAACGAACAGGTTTACTTCCAGTATAACAGCTAAATTGTGGTGTAAATTTACTTCCATTATAAAGATAGACCGTATTACACAAACCTTCACTAGTCGACAACATCAAACCAACCATTAATAATAGCTTTTTCATCGCTACCTCCATTATTTTAGGGGCCATTTGCCCCGATTAAACATCCATTACTTAATATGATACCAAAAAGGCACCCCCCCCCACAAGAATTTCTATTTGTAATACGAACAAATATGATAGGATGCAGCTTATTAGATCAAGTTCATGCTATTGGGGCTAATTAAATTAAAGTCTAGACATTGTTTTTAGACCGGAGAATGTTTAAGCTTGTAACTAAAGAGTTAGGTTTCTAGAAAGGGTATAATGGTATATTTGGACGCGAAGAGTGACATTGCATTTAAAAAACTATTTGGGAATATTGCACATAAAGAAATTTTGATTAGCTTTCTAAATAGCGTTCTTGAGAAAGTTGAAGGCACTAAAATTACGGATGTAGTTATCAATGACCCAGCTAACTTACCTGATGCGCTGGATGCAAAAATGTCAATTGTAGATGTTCGCTGCACAGATCAAAGTGGCAGTCAATACATTGTCGAAATGCAAGTGGTATCACAATATGAGTATCCAGCTCGGGCCCAATACTATAGTTCTTTAGCTTTAAGTCGGCAACTATCTGTTCGTCAACCATACAGTGAGCTAGTGCCAGTAATTTTTGTAGGAATTTTAAAACAGGGGTTATTTAAAAATCCATCTTATTTATCACATCATTTTCTTCTAGATAGCGAAACTTATACCAGGGAACTAAAACACTTAGAATTTCACTTTGTAGAGTTGTCCAAGTTTAATAAGCAAGAAGATGAACTGCAAGCAATTTTGGATAAATGGATTTATTTACTAAAAAATGCAGACCTCTTGCAATCTCGCCCAATCTCATTTCGAGAATCAGAACTGGGAACAGCCTTAGACGTTTTAGAACAAGGTAACTGGTCAACTCAAGAACTAGATGCATATGGCAAATACCTGGATGCATTTCGCACAGGAATTGATCAACTAACTGCTGCCAAAATAGAAGGCAAGACTGAAGGCAAAGTTGAACGTAATATCGAGATAGCAATTGATCTGCTGCACGATGGAATGGACATTACGAAGATTGCTAAAATAACTAAGCTGTCAATTGAGCAAATTAAAAATTTGAATAAGAAATAGCTCTTTTTAATTTCTAAATTAACTAAATCTTAATTTAAATGCACGACAAATACTTATAGCTAATTGCAGTAAGCCCTGCACAAACCAGCATGTCATTGCGAGGAGCCTTTTTCTGGCGACGTGGCAATCTACTAGCTAGCTTTTTAAGTGGATCGCCACACCTACAAGAGGCCCGCAATGACACAGTGTGGATCGCCACACCTACAAGAGGCCCACGATGACGCAGTGTGCACTACTAACCAGCATGTCATTGCGAGGAGCCTTTTTCTGGCGACGTGGCAATCTACTGGCTAGCTTTTTAAGTGGATCGCCACGCCCACAAGGGGCTCGCGATGACGCAGTGTGGATCGCCACACCTACAAGAGGCCCACGATGACGCAGTGTGCACTACTAAGTGAGTTTGGCTATAAAGGCTTGGAGAAATTGTGCACGACTAGTGCTTAAGATCAATTAATGGCATTTTGCTTCACATCAAACATAATTTGCTCTACACTTACTATAAGTAACTACTAAGGGGGCCCATAGCTCAGTCGGTTAGAGCAATCGGCTCATAACCGAGAGGTCCCAGGTTCAAGTCCTGGTGGGCCCACCACAGTTACATATCTTTGATTGATTTAGCTGTAAGGGAGCGTATTGCAATGGAAGATTCTAATAATCCATTAAAACTATTTATTGAACTAGCCAACTTTGATCAATCACTAAATCAATTACGGCAACAAATTAAGACTCTGGCATCTGAAAAAGAATTCTTACAAACTAATTATGCCAATTTAGCTACCAAATTAGAATCAATTAAGAAAAAAGTTCATGACGCACAAAAAGCTGTTCATGGTCACGAACTAGTTATGAAAGATTTAGATAGTCAACTACAGAAACAAAAGCAGTTTCTAGAACAAAACATTAATCAAAAAGAATACACTGTTATTAAAAACTCAATTACCAATATCAAGCAAAATCAATATGACTATGAACCAATTCTAATTGAAGACTGGAACAAACTAGAACTT
>JAHFBM010000053.1 GCA_023250055.1 bacterium
AAATTACCTGATTTACGCCTTGGCATAACTACAGAACCTCAATGTTAAAATTTTTACTTCTTCTTACCCTTGGCGCCAGCCTTAGCAGCAGCTGCACCCGGCTGAGGTCGCTTTGTACCATATAGTGAGCGAGAGCAAGTTCTACCCTCAACCCCAGCAGCATCCAAGGCACCTCTTATAATATGATATTTCACACCGGGTAAATCTTTTACCCGACCGCCACGAATCAATACTACAGAGTGTTCTTGCAAGTTATGGCCTTCACCCGGAATATATGCTGTAACTTCATATCCATTAGTTAACTTCACACGAGCTACTTTACGTAACGCCGAGTTTGGTTTTTTGGGTGTAGTTGTAAAAACACGAGTACAGACCCCTCTTGCTTGAGGCGCACTCTTTAAAGCCGGACCTTTAGACTTATCTACAGTCTTAGTTCGTCCAAACCTAATCAGTTGATTTATTGTAGGCATAATCTTATTTTCCTAGAAATCTATGACTTTAACCTTTAAACGCAAATATAATTACTAGTAGTTTATCCTTTTCAGCGATTTTTTCAAGTTATTAGACCCAAAAAAGCCGAAACGTAGACTTATATTTTCATAAGTGCTAACTTGACCTAATATTTTCTTTGAACCAATCACAACATACACAATTTTTAAAAAATAATTAAGGAAAAAATATGATCAACTTCTACTCCTCGGTTCAAAACCTACTTTCCATCCTCTTGGGAATTGTTGGCATTGGCTTCTTAATCGGCTTTCATGAACTAGGCCATTTTGCATTTTGCAAACTTTTTAAAGTCAAAACACCCTCATTTTCAATTGGCTTTGGCCCCCAACTATTTAAAAAGCAAATCGGAGAAACCGAATTTAGCCTTTCAGCCATTCCCTTTGGTGGATATGTCGAAATCGCTGGAATCCAGGAAGTTGGCCAAGGCGAGCAAGCTTCATATAAAGACCAATCCAATCAATCTTTTGCTAAAAAACCGTATTGGCAAAAACTTTTAATTCTAAGCGGTGGAATCATTTTTAATATTCTAATTTCATATTTAATCATGATTTTACTATTTAGTCTAGGTGCCCCCACCAGTCCCCTGATCAATCCAAAAGCCATCCCGCCTAAAATTGGCACTATCATTAAAGACCTAGCCGCCCATCAAGCTGGATTACTCGAAGGTGACTTAATTAAATCAGTAAATTTGCAACCAGTGAGCTCCTCACTTGAACTGAATCAAATCATTCAAGCTTCACCCAAAACCATAGTTCAACTAGAAATTGTACGCAACCATGAAACCATAAACATACCTGTTACCGTTGGATCAGCCCAGCTAGGTGACAAAGAAATTGGTCAACTAGGCATTCAATTTTCCCAAACTTACAACCAACCACTTTCCTTAGTCGCTAGTGTTAAAACCGGCATTAAAACGACCAATCAAATGCTAAGCAATATGACAAGTCAATTTAAGTCAATGTTTCAACACCGTCAATACCAAGCGGTCGGCGGACCAATTATGATCATCTCTGAGGTTGCAAATAGCGCCAAACATGGCCTAAGAATCTTCTTATTACTACTCGTAGTCATTAGTCTTAATTTGGCAGTTCTAAACTTAATACCCCTACCAATACTTGATGGCGGCCAAATTCTGTTTACTACCATTGAAGCCTTAATTGGCCGATCGATCCCTGAAAAAATTCGCCTAGGAATCCATTATGCCTGTTGGTTTAGCGCAATTTTACTAGCTATCTATCTCAGCTATCAAGATATTTTAAAGCTCATTAAAAGATTTTAAAGCTCACAATTTACACATAATTAAAAAAGGCTCCGGAATTCCGGAGCCTTTTTTAATTATGTGTAATATTTTTTAAACTTGAGCTTGATGCGGATGCTCAGACCCTACATACAACTTCAACTTTTTAATTACTTGGTCACTCAAACGATTCTTAGGCAACATCCGCTTAACTGCTAAGAGAACCAATCTAGTTGGATGTTTCTTTAGCAAATCTCTAGCAGCTACCACCTTTTTGCCACCTTGCCATCCACTATGCGTAATATATTCCTTTTGAACCATCTTGCGACCAGTCAAAACAATTTTATCAGCATTTAAAACTACGATATAATCACCACAATCAGTATGTGGAGTATAACAAGCCTTATCTTTACCACGCAAAGCATCAGCTATTTCAGTTGCCAAGCGACCTAAAATTTTACCATTTGCATCAATTACGCGCCATTTCGGATCACGATCTTCTTTGCGTTGAAAAAAACTGCGATTCATATCCATGAAAGGAGTACCTTCGTCTTATATTTATCTTACTGAACAAAAATTACTATAATAGGTAATTTAAAGCAAAATGTTTAATTGGTCAATCGGCAAAAGCATTTTTTATTAACAATCGAACCAAAAACATTTATGATTAGGCATTGATAATTTTAAAACCTAAACAAGGATCAGATTTATGCAGGGTACCTGGATGGTCTTACTACCAGCTATTATCGTATTAATCAGTGCCACTTTCTACCGAAACATTGTTTTAGCTCTGATTCTAGGAGTCCTATCAGCTGCGTTTATTGCCACCAATTTTTCACTCTCACAATCCCTAGATTTAGCTTTTAGCACCTGCAAGCACCTCATCCTTGATGTTAACAATTTATTTTTATTCGCATTTCTATTAATTATTGGGACGATCGTATCTTTAATTACCGCAACCGGAGGCGCACATGCCTTTGGAGAACAATTAGCAAAGCGCCTCAAAAGCGCCAAGGATGTTGAAATAGCCACCTTATTGGTGCCATACCTAGTCTTTATCGATGACTACTTAAACTGCCTAACTGTTGGTCACGTCATGCACCCCCTAACTGATAAATTTAAGATCCCACGCACCAAATTAGCTTTTTATATTGACGCCATGACTACACCTTTGGCAATTATTACACCAATTTCTAGCTGGGCGGGGACAGTGGTATCTCAACTAGCTATGGCTGGAATTTCTATAAATTTAAATGATCGCCCAGTAGTTATCAGTGAAGCCTTTTATGCCTATCTTAAAACATTACCTTTTACTTTTTACTCTTTTATCATGATAGCTAGCGCCTGGATAATTGCATCACGCAGAATTTCTTATGGCCGAATGTATAAACATGAACAAATCGCTTATGAAACTGGAAACGTCTTTGGCGGAAAGCAACCGGCGCATGAAGCTCCGACGTTATTAAATCAGCGCGAAAGATCACCATGGGATCTACTATTACCAATTTTTACGATTGTCATCACGGTCATTGGTCAAATTTTACACCAAGGTGGATATTGGATGCTAGGCGGCCACAATAGCTTAATACTCGCTTTTCAAGAAAAATATAATATCTTTTTAATTTTATTCACGTCTGGGCTTCTAGCGGCCATTGTAAGTTTTGGCTTTGCTGCAATTCGTGAAAAAATTCTCATCAAGCACTTCCCGCAAATCATTACTAAGGGCATAAAAATGATGTGGGTGGCAATTCTAATAGTTTTACTGGCTTGGTCATTTGGCCTCTTGCTAAGAGAGAACTTACACACTGGAGACTATCTAGCAAGCTTACTATTAAACAAAATCAGCTTAAACTTTCTACCCCTCATGCTATTTCTAACGACTTTAATTATAGCCACCTTGACCGGTTCAGCCTGGGGTAGCATTGCCATTATGGTGCCAATCGCAATTCCAATCATTCTAACCTTTCTCAATGTCAACACACCTATTCCAATTGCTGAAATCAGCTTCCTATTCCCATGTCTAGGCGCAGTCTTCTCGGGGGCAGCTGCCGGAGATCATATCTCGCCAATTTCAGATACTACCATTATGTCTGATCGCAGTGCCGGCACTCATCATGCTGACCATGTCAAAACAAGATTAGAATACGCCTGGCCCGCTCTAATTAGTACGGCCCTTGCTTTTATCATTAGCGGATTTGTCTTTCAATATCACCCCGCCCTGGTTGCAATTATCTCAATTGCCAGTGGCATTGCACTTTGCACTTTAATTTTATATACACTGAATAAACGCAAGTAAAAAATCGGGGAGCCATGCATCCTGGCTCCCCGATTTTTTAATCCACTTAAAATTTAAACTGGCTTAATCCCGGTCTTCTCTTCCATCCCACCAAGCATATATATACGCAGTTAGAAGCACGCCGGGCGACACAGCTATCATCAAACCACAAACAGGAACAGCCCATAATGGAAAACCAGAAAAACTATTGATTGCAAAAAACAAACCGACCCATGTACCTAAAAAAATCACATGGCAAGCGCATACCACCATCGATATAACCGCCACCTTTAACCAAGCTTTCACAAATCTAATTTTGAATGGCACTTCAAAAACCGATCGGCCCAGCAACAACTTAATCTTCTTAATCGAACAATTATTTGGGCTCTGGAACTTCAGTAATCTCTTTGCTTGAAACACAAAATTATCAATCGCTGATTGCTTCCTAGTCAGCGAATATCGATTAAGTTTTTCAAAGCCCACCTTAAAAACTTGATTTAGAATCAAATCAAGTTGATCCGTAGTTTGACCAATTACAAGACTCGCTACCCGAATAGACCTAGCCCCCTGTCCCGGCAAAGCATACTGCACCTCACCACCAGAGCCAAGCATAGTTGCTAGTAACCCAAGGTAGACTCGAGCTCCAACCAAATCACCCGCTTCCAAACTCTGGTCTAATCGCTCCCTACATGCCAACAGTCCTACTTTAGCACCAGGCGCAATCACGCCTTCATCAAAATTAACAGTCGACACTAAATCAACTGGCTGATCTGACGATCCACCTAACGCTTGAGGCATTATACCAACCCCACTCAATAAAACCATCAAGTATAACTTATTAACCACTAAACACCCCTAACAACTTAAACTAAATTCTCTACAGTTCAAAGTTATCTTTTTTTGAAAAAATAGGCAAATCTAGCCAAAAATTTTCACAACTCTTGCTTGTCGCGATCCAAACCTGCCAAACTAAAGCTTAAGTTGATAAATTAAGTGAAGGGAATACCATGAAAAAGTTAATTTTATTATTGATATTAGCCGGAACTAGTAATTTGGAATTAAATGGTGCCGTTCAAGCCCCAGCAACAACTGATCCTGTTCCGGCCGCTTACCAAAGTTGTCAGGCCAATCCTGCTAACTGCCAAGCTCTATTTGATTTATGTACCCAAAAATATAATGCCGAAGCTTGTACTGATAGTGCCCAAATCATCTTAGCCGGTACAGCTGGCATCACAACCACACTTCAAAACCTCTGCACAACCGCTAATGGATTACGCCAAGCCACTCCTGAAAAAGAATACCCATTGAATGAATGCAACACCTCAGCAGCAGCCTGCTTAACTAGTAAAAACTATTTAAGTAGTGATTGTGTGGCCTGGGCTCTAACTACAGCCTTAGGTTGGGACTACCTACTAAACACCCTCTACCAAAGCTGTGAATCTGGAGCCAACTGCTACGCTTTCTTTGATAGTTCATACTTTGAAGAAGCACCCAACACCATCGCTCGAGATATAAATTATTTATGCAATAAAGTAGCAGGAAACGCCTGTAAAGCCTGGAATAGCTTACTGAACCACTACCTAGTCGGTACTGCACCCCAAAATATATATGTCCAACAATTGGAATTTAGTAACAATTATAATTTGTGTAAGCAAAATAATGCAACTGGATGTACGGCACTAATCACAAATTCCTTACAAACCAACGGACCAGTTGTTGCCGAAATTCTAAACACCCTCTGCCAAGGTGGCACTACTGCTGCCTGCACAGCATTTAACTCTATTCTAACTAACAACCCACCAGCAGATGTTGCTGCCCTAGTTCCGCAAATTCTAATCAATAATGCCATAACGGCTTGCGGCCAAAATAACCCTGCAAATTGTACTGCTCTGGTCACTCAGTTCTGGACACCTAATCTACCAAATGCTGCAACTAGTGCTCCAGCCCTCTTAACCTTAACTGAAGTTGCTGGAGGGCTTGCCAATCTTTGTGAGCAAAGTTCAGGTAGTGCCGCTTGTTCAACCTTAGGAACTCTATATGCCGCAACCAATACTACTATGCCAACCAACTTCTTTGAGAACGCCTGTAATAGTAGCACCAAGAATGGCTCTATTTGTACAAACTTGGCTAGCTTAGCGCCGGCTCAATAGAACACCTAAGCTACCACTTGCTGGCGACAAGCGCTTCAACTTCTTGCGGTTCTTTTACAATCGATTCACTTAAGCAGACTGCGCCCTTTTCGGTCATCCAATAATTATCTTCAATGCGCACACCTAGCTTCTCAGCTGGAATATAAATCCCTGGTTCAATTGTAAAAACATCACCAGGCTGCAAAGGTGTTGTAATATCACCTACATCATGCGTATCAAGCCCTAAATAATGGCCAATTCCATGGATAAAATATTGATCATACCCACCGTTT
>JAHFBM010000054.1 GCA_023250055.1 bacterium
ACAAGACCTATACAACCCATTCCGCATGCTTAGATTGCGACATTTCAATTGGCGAGCTTGATCCGCGTGACTTTTCATTCAATTCGCCCAACGGCGCCTGCCAATCTTGCCATGGACTAAGCGCAAAACACACCTTTGACCCAGATTCAATTATCCCAAATCATAGCTTATCAATTGCAGATGGTGCCATAAAGGCTTTAAATCGCATCTTTGATTATTACTATCTTTACCAGCTAGAAGAAGCTTGCGTAGACTATAAATTAAACTTACTCAATAAGCCAATTTCGCAACTAGAGCCTAGCCAATTACAATTATTATTATATGGCTCGCCAAAATACGTTGAATTTCCAGCCCTAATGGAATACCTGGAGAAGCGCTACCTACAAAGCGAGGACGCTCGCCGCAAGCGACTTGAACTATTCATGCGCAATGTCTCCTGCCCTGATTGCAAAGGACAACGACTGCAACCACAGATTTTAGCCGTCACCGTCCATGGGCACAATATTATTAATCTAACTGAATTAAGTATTGAAAAATTACACAAATTGTTTAAAGATCTACAACTAACTAGCTCAGAGCTAATGATTGCTGAACGATTAGTAAAAGAAATTAGGACTCGAATTGCCTTCTTGGATAATGTTGGCTTGGGATATCTAAGTCTATCCCGCACGATGGGAACTCTGTCTGGCGGTGAGTCGCAAAGGATTAGACTGGCCACCCAAATTGGCACCAATCTAACTGGTGTAATTTATGTTCTAGACGAACCGTCCATCGGCCTACACCAGCGCGACAATCAAAAATTAATCCAAACCTTAAAATATTTACGCGATATCGGCAACACCGTTGTAGTTGTTGAACATGATACCGAAACAATTGAAACTGCTGACCATATCATCGACATGGGTCCAAGAGCGGGTGTACATGGTGGCGAAGTCATTGCTACTGGCACAAATTTAGAGATAGCCGCAAATCCCAATAGCCTGACTGGTCAATACCTATCAGGTATCAAAAAAATTCAACGCCGAACAAATTTAGCTAATTTTAGTAAATCAATTAAAATTATTGGCGCAACCGAACATAATTTAAAAAATCTAACCGTTCAGATCCCACAGGGAAGCCTAACCTGCGTAACTGGTGTTTCCGGATCTGGCAAATCAACTTTAATTAATAGTATTTTAGCTAAAGGCTTAGGTCAGCAACTAAATGGGAGCCTAGAGCTGGCTGGAAAGCACTCTAGCATTGAACATAATTTAGACGCCCTAGTTGTAATCGATCAATCTCCAATTGGCAGAACGCCCCGCAGTAATCCTGCCACCTATACCAAAATATTTGATTTGATTAGAAATCTATTTGCCAGCACTAGCGAAGCCAAGCTGCGCGGATATGCACCTGGAAGATTTTCATTCAACGTCTCTGGCGGTCGCTGTGAACGTTGCAATGGGGATGGCTCAATCAAAATGGAAATGCATTTCTTACCAGATGTCTATGTGCCCTGTGAAGAATGCCATCATACCGGTTACAATCAAGAAACTTTAGAAATCACCTACAAAGGTAAAAACATCTATGACGTACTCAAAATGACCGTCGGGGAAGCCTCTGAATTTTTTAGAAACTTGCCAACCTTGCACAATAAGCTGCAAACTTTGATGGATGTCGGCTTAGATTATATTGAACTTGGCCAAAGCGCTTTAACTTTTTCTGGCGGCGAGGCCCAACGAATTAAGTTAAGTCGTGAACTTGCCAAGCGCTCAACTGCCAATACTTTATATATCTTAGATGAACCAACTACTGGTCTACACTTTGAAGACATTAATCGACTACTAGGAGTTTTAGACCGCTTAGTCAAAAATGGCGCAACTTGTGTCGTCATTGAGCACAACCTAGATGTCATCAAGAATGCTGACTATATTATCGATTTAGGCCCAGAAGGTGGCGAAGATGGCGGACAGATTGTCGCTAGCGGCACACCCGCTGAAGTCGCCCAAAATCCCAACAGTCATACTGGAAAATTTTTAAAAGCGATCATTCAGCAAAATGAGTAAATTTAAACTAGTTACCAATCTCACACCTCAGGGTGATCAACCAGAGGCGATTGCTAAATTGGTCGAAGGTACTGCTCAAAATCCACTCCAAACTCTGCTAGGAATTACAGGGAGCGGCAAGACATTTACAATTGCCAATACCATTTCCCAACTAAATAAACCAACCCTAGTCTTAGCCCACAACAAAACGTTAGCTTATCAGTTATACCAAGAGCTTAAAGAACTATTTCCAGAAAATCATGTTGAATACTTCATTTCTTACTTTGACTATTATCAACCAGAATCCTATATCGCCCAAACTGACACCTATATCGAAAAGGACTCTTTAGTTAATGCTGAAATTGAAAGATTGCGTCTAAAATCTGCCGCCGCACTTTTAACTTACCCCGATGTAATTATTGTCAGTAGTATTTCTTGCATCTACGGTATGGGTAATCCCCAAGACTGGCGCGCTATGAGTCAATATTTACAAACTGGAGAGTCCATTAATCGTTTGGATTTTACACAAGCACTAATTAATTTACAATATGAACGTAATGACACGGAGCTTAAATCTGGACGATTTCGCATCAAAGGCAATACTATCGACTTAATGCTCAGCTATGACCAGCTGCTCTATCGAATTGTCGTTGATGAGGGGGTAGTTGCCCGCATTACGCAACATGATCCAATAACTGGAAACTTAATTCAGACCGTTAACAGTTTATACATTTTTCCTGCCAAACAATATTTAGTCCCCGAAGAACGTATCAAGCTGGCAATTGAATCTATCAAAAAAGAAGTTGCCAGTCATGCTCCCATGCTAGGAATTTTAGAACGTGAACGACTTATACAGCGTACCAACTATGATCTAGAAATGATTCAAGAGATGGGATACTGCAATGGCATCGAGAACTACTCTGCTCATTTTGAGGGTCGCAACTTTGATGCCCCACCATCCTGCTTATTAGATTTTTTTCCATCAGACTTCCTACTCGTAATTGATGAATCTCACCGCACCATCCCTCAAGCCAATGCCATGTACCACGGCGATCGCTCTCGCAAACAAAGTTTAATTGAACATGGCTTTCGTCTGCCCAGCGCTTACAGCAATCGACCATTAAAATTCGAAGAATTTGAACAAAAATTCAATACCGTTATATTTGTTTCAGCCACTCCTGGGCCGTATGAACTAGAACACTCTACAAACTTGGTCCAGCAAATTATTCGCCCAACCGGCCTGCTAGACCCAGTTATTACAGTTAAACCAAGCACCAATCAAGTTGACGACCTAGTTGAACAGATTAAACAAACAACTGCCAAACAAGAACGGACCCTAGTCACAACCGTCACTAAAAAAATCGCTGAGGATTTAACAGACTATCTTTGTAGCTTGGGCATCAAAGCTCAATATTTACATTCAGAAATTGAATCACTGCAACGCATTGAACTAATTAGACAACTGCGAATTGGTAGCTTTGATGTCTTAATTGGAATTAATCTACTAAGAGAGGGCTTAGATATTCCAGAAGTGTCCCTAGTTGCAATCTTAGATGCTGACAAATTAGGATTCTTGCGCGATACCCGCAGTCTAATTCAAACCGTCGGTCGGGCGGCCCGCAATCAAGCTGGCCAAGTAATCATGTATGCTGATAAGATCACCGATGCGATTACCGAAACTGTCCAAATTACCAGCGATCGCCGCGCCAAACAAATTGCATATAATACTCAACACAACATCACACCCCAAACAGTTCACAAATCAATTTTAGATTTAGATAGCAATTTGGCAGGCAAACAAAAACCGAAAACCAAGCGTGAAATTAATCTGGTTATAAATCGCTTAAAACAACAAATGGAAGCTGCGGCCGCTCGTTTAGATTTTGAAACAGCCATTGCTTTACGCGATCAAATTAATTTGATACAACATGCTCATGAACACAAAGAAAAATAGTTCTTCAAACTTGAAGCTGCAAGTTACCCTCCTACCGAGCTTACCCGGCGTTTATCTATATCTAAATAACAGTTCAGAAGTAATTTATGTTGGCAAAGCCAAAAATCTCCATAAACGAGTTCAAAGCTACTTTAATCGATCTGTCGACCATAAAACCGATCTTCTAGTTCAACAGATAGCAAGCTTAGAATACCATATCACATCAACTGAAATTGACGCTTTAATTTTAGAAAATCAATTAATACAACAACACCAACCCAAGTATAACATCTTGCTAAAAACTGAAAGTAGCTATCGTTATATCTGTATCAGCAAAACCAATCCACCTCAAATTAGCATGGGACGCAAACCAAACAGCAAACAAATCTGTTTTGGACCATTCCCATTTGCAGTTCAATCCATTATCAAGGTGGCTCGCGACCTGCTAGGCTTAACCAAGCATCAGCAACTGGGGAGTCATAATTGGCAATTATACCTAGATGCCGCCAGTTTTCGCAAACCATCTAAAAGCAAACTAGAACCCGCAGTCTATGAACAATTTATCGCTAAGTTGACCAACACCATTAAGCATGGTGATCAAACTCTGATTAAAGAATATCAAAACCTTATGCGGCAACATGCTCAAGCCCTAGAGTTTGAACAAGCACAACAATATAAACAAAAAATCGAACTGTTACAGAAAATATCGCTGCGTACAAATGCATATCAAGCAAATTTAAACCAAATTGAGCATTTAATTGTTGCTCGATTGCATCACCAGCAAATCTTTATATTTATCTTCAAAGTTAAATTTGGACTATTAGAACAAATTAAAAAATTTAGTTTTAAAGCAGAACAGGGGTCTAAGGATCTACTTAACCAAGTATTAAAACAATACTACACTGCAAATAACGCACCCACTAGGATTTCGATCCACAGCAATTTACCATTAACTATTTTAGATCCCGCCATTGCTATCTATCTCAAAGCAATTTGGCAACAATCCGTTCAGATTAAATTAATTAAAAAACATCGATTATTAGCACTGGCACTACAAAATATCTACGCCAAACTTAACTTCAAAAATCAACTTGGTTTAAACTTGCAACAGGTGTTAAATCTATCTAGCATTCCAACCATAGTTGATTTTATCGATATCTCAAATTTAAGCGATAAGGTAGTCGTAGGTGGCGCAATTAGATTTACAAATGGACAACCTGTTAAGGGTCTGTGGCGACACTATACTATTAAAACAGTCATTGGTCAGGATGATTTTGCCAGTATTGCAGAGGTTGTTCAGCGCCGTTATGCTAAAATACCCCTTCCTGATCTGTTGATTATCGATGGTGGACTTGGACAACTACATGCGGCTCAAGCCAGTCTTGGATCAAGCAAAACCATTACAGCCGGCTTGGCTAAAGCTGAAGAAACTTTAATCTTTGACGCGCATCATCAGGTCAAACTAACCACGCAGACTCTAGCCGGAAAATTTATCATTGGAGGTCGTGACGCTGTCCATAACTTTGTAATTCGACATAGTCGCCAAAAGTTTCGCAAGATCAATCAAGAATCTTTTTTAGATCAGATCTCTGGCATCGGCCCCAGCACAAAATTAAAACTATTAAAGGAGTTTGGATCTGTTGAACGAATCTGCAAAGTCAGCCCTAATGCATTAATTAAAGCGGTTGGTCCCGCCAAATCAAAGTTAATTCTGCATCATCTAAAGGGCGTGGTGATAAAGTAGCCATTGCGCTCTTCGGCTCAGAGGGGCGCTTTCTTTTCAGCCTAACTTTAGAACTATATTTTATTTCAGTAGGACCACCCCTTTCGTCCAAGACCTGTTCTCTTAATTTTTTAATATGTTCATATTTGGAATGCATCCGAAATATCTCATCAAAGGTAGTTCCACTCATCAACCTTTGATGCCATCTAAATGCATGCTCTATCAACTCATCTGACCCAGCCAACCGACTGCCACACAATTCAATCGGACACTTACAAATAGCACTATACCGAATCTTCCTTATTATTTCGTCCATACACCAGATCTTGCAGGACAATAACAAACTCAATAGCAGAAACTTTTTAAACATCTTAAATCTCCAGATCTATATCTTCATAGACTATCAAAAAAAGGCCCCGTATCATATGCTGCTGGCAAATCTGGCTCATCTACTGGCGACCCTGGCAAATCTGGCACTAGAGCTGCTCCTGCAGCACCATCACTCGTCTTATCTCTATGTTTCCTTGCCATATGCACTTTCAGATCACTTTTATACGCAGACCTATAATCACAAGCATCACACTGAAATGGCCGATATCCTGTGTGCGTTCGCGCATGATTACTCAATCTATCTACCAGAGTCACCCCACATCCT
>JAHFBM010000055.1 GCA_023250055.1 bacterium
GCAGGCCTTTTGGCTCTGTGGGTTCCACATCGCCTGCAGGAAAGTGATGATTTTTGGTCTAATTTGGCATATCCGGTTTTAGAAATACAAGATCGTATTTTAAATAAATTTAAAATTTATCAAGAACGCTGGTTTGGGGAAACACATGCTGAATTGCAGCGAACTATTATTAGACTAAATGATGTGATTGGGGAGTTGCAGTCTCGTAATTTGATGTTAATGGCAGAGCAGCACTATTGGCATGATATCCAAGAAATTGTTGAGTTTAATAAGCAGTATGTTAATTTGTCGGGTCGCTTAGGGCAAGTTTTCTTTCGCTGCTTGAAGCCTCAGGAGCAATATTATCTGGTTAATTTAGGAGCTAATGATGGAATTCGTCATGGCATGGTAGTAATTTATCAGAATTGTTTAATAGGTAAAGTTGCAGTAGTTTATCCGCAATACTGTCGTGTGACACTATTAACTGATCGCAATTGTAAGGTTGCAGCGTATGCCGCTCAAAGTGGGGCAGTTGGAATTTGTCGCGGGCTTAATTTGTCAGATCAGTTGTCACTTGAGTATGTCAGTCATTTGCAGAAATTAGAGCTCGATGAGCAACTGATGTCTAGTGGAGAGGGCGAGCTGTTCCCCCAAGGGTTTGGCTTGGGGACAGTGATAAGTTTTGCAGTTGAAGGTATGTATTATAAAGTTCAGGTTAAGCCTAATTTGGATTTTTCTAAATTAAGATATTGCTACTTAATTAATCCAAACAAATCCTGATTTAAGTTTTTGAATTGCTAAATCTGCTAAATCGGTTGGCTCTACTTGATTACGAATTAATTTGTTAATTAGGCCTTCTTTATCTTTGGACTTAATCCAAACGATTTTGTCCTCTTTTTTGATTAAAGCAAGCTCTCGTAGTTTATTGATAGCCGTAGTTTTGCATCCTAATTCATCAACTAATTTAATCTTTAAGGCCTGCTCTCCGGTAAATATTTTGCCATTAGCCCATTGATTAACTTCGCTTAAGGATAGATGTCTTTGACTAGCGACATCGTGTGTGAACTGTTCATAGACGTTATCGCTTAAGGTTTGTAATAACGCTTCATTTTCGGTTGTGGATGGCATAAATGGGTTAATAATAGTTTTATAGGCGCCAGAGTGTTTTTCCATAAACTGAATATCCCATTTGTTGAGTCGTTCATTGACTCTGAAATATCCTAAAAATGATCCGATTGATCCAACTAATGCAGCTGGAGTCGCGACAATGTAGTTGGCGGTGCTGGCAATATAATAGGCGCCGGATGCACACATATTGATTGTGACAGCGACTACTGGTTTAGGGTGATCAGTTTTTAGTAGATTAATTTCATTGAATAGTGCTTGTGACGATCCTGCAGCTCCACCAGGGCAATCTAATTCTAATAGGATTCCTTTGATGTTGTCGTCTTCAAAATAGCTGGTTAATTCAGAAACATAATTATCAATGTTGTTAAGTTCACCACATATTTTAACGATAGCTAGGTGGGAGTGCGGTTCAAGGGCGGCTTTATATTGTTTTTTAATATCGCTAATGAGTCCAGGTGCAATGCTAATAAAGCCAAGGATAACTAAAATTGTGAGTAATAAGCTTCGAACTGAGATCATTTTTCACTTTTGCCTTTGTTTGATTGATATTTCACTTTACCAGTATGTTTATTATGCTATAATATATCTAAATCGATTGATAGACAAATCTGGTCAATTAAATTTTGACATTTGAGATCTTTTACATTACATTTTTCTTTGTTAGAGAAATACCCCGATTTATGGGGCGGTTAGCTCAGTTGGTAGAGCATCAGTCTTACAAACTGGGGGTCACAGGTTCGAGTCCTGTACCGCCCACCATTTTCAGGTAATTATTCCTCGGTAGCTCAGTTGGTAGAGCACACGACTGTTAATCGTTAGGTCGCAGGTTCGAGTCCTGCCCGAGGAGCCAAAGTCTATCAATTTTTTTTAAAAGTGTTTATAATAGATTTATTGGCTGTGGGGCTGTAGCTCAGTTTGGTTAGAGCGTTCGCCTGTCACGCGAAAGGTCGCGAGTTCGAGTCTCGTCAGCCCCGCCATACTTCGTCAAGGCTTTGTATAGCATAGCTTCTTTTTGGTTTTAACTAACTCGGAATTTAGACGGTTTTACTTTTTAATTGGTCTATGACCATGGATAACCTCTATCACTCCCTTTAATTTTGAGCAGAGCTGTTGCACTAGCTATCCCAGTTAAATAGCTAGCGGCATAACGTTTTCCTTGCGTCATAGCAAGACTACCAAGGAATAATGCCATAAAACTGCTAGCGCAGACGATTCCGGGAACTATAGCTCCCACCAGCCAGAGATTGCTTTCTGGGTTAGGGGTGACTTTGGAGCGTATCACAGCTTGATCAAGCATATAACTAGTTGTTCGCTTAGATAGAATGAATGTTGCGCAGCCTATGAAGCTCGCTGCACCTAATATGGCAAGGTCTCGATATCTATTATCGGCTTGAATTGGTGCTTTAATTAGCAGGGTAAGTAGAGCCAATTTAATTGGCAAATAAAATATCTTCATAGGGAATAGATTGCTGCAATTAATTTAATTGTAAATTGGTTGTCATCGTTCAACACATATGAGACTCCAGGACCTCATTCTTGATTAACTCATAAAACTTAGCTGGTGTCAAAAGGCCTATCCCATGATGAGGCCTAACTGTATTATAAAAATTGACAAATTCTTGAAGGCTAGTCTTAATTACTGGAAAGCTGGGATGCGCGCTATACTGTGAATAGAACACATATTTGGCTGTTCCATTAGCTAGTTATTTTTTAATAATTTCTACATTGTTTTTTATAAAGTCTTGATATGCTTTGGTAGCATCAGCAACCGTTGTTTTCGAATCTAACGCTATGCTATAGCTAAAGCCCGCGCAATCATATGGACCAGAGAAAAATGATAAAAACATGATCTCGCTTCTACCATTAACAGTATAAGAAATCGTAGCAGACGCCTGTTGATGAGTGCCTAAGTCTCTATTCTCTTCGGTGATAATTTTGACTTCGGAAGCTTTGTCGTTAGGGCCAGAGTCCTTCATTTTGACTGTTACTTTTTCATCTGCTAGTAATAAAAAAAACTGCTTAGTAAGGGCTATGCGTTCTCGAGCTGATAATCTTTGGCCGACAATCAGCTCTGTAGTTAAAATTTTAGACCATTTAAAAGTGTCAGTGTCACTTGTAGGTATAAATTCTTGTACTGATGCAAGAGTATCGTCCTGTAAGCATTTATAATCTTTAGGTATTTGAATTACTAAGTGTGTTTTGTTTTTGGCAGATGAAGTTATATTAATTGGTAGTATTAATACTCGTTTAGCGTCAACTGGCATTGAACTTAGCTTGGACTTTAGTTCAGTATTCATTGCTCTATTTACAAAGAGGAAGCTCACGGAGAGGCCTAATAGTATTAATACTTTCTTAAACACGTAAGACCTTTCGTTAATATAATTCATTAGTTAGCTTAATACTTTAACATGTACGTGTAAAGGCGTTGACATTGGTAGTCTAAGGTTAGTCTTCAAGAATTTGTCAATTTTTATAATACAGCTAGGCCATATCATGGGATAGGGCTGCTGACACCAGTTAAGTTTTATGAGTTAATCAAGAATGAGGTCCTGGAGTCTCATGTGTGTTGAACGATGACAGCTAGTTGTAGGTATTTTATTTACAGATATGATTATATGTAGTCTTTAATCTATTGAAAAGAGTTGGAGTGGGGGTTTGATATGTATAAATTAATGGTATTTCTCTTAATGCTGGGTTTGGGCGCACCTACTTATGGCATGGAGTCTCGGCCAGAAAAGCCGCTGGTGGTTCGTTATCCTGTTTTGGTTGACAGCTTGATGTATCGTCTATCCTCCTGCAAGGGGGTGGAGGACATGGCTAGGGAGATAAGAGGCAGCCTTGAGCCAGTTTCCGCAAATAAGTACACTCAATTTTTTCAGAATGCTCAACGTGAAGTGGGTGTTAAGGAAGCGGATATATTGCCAATTAAGATATGTGATGATTTGGGATTGAATGATGCCCCGGGGGGAATTGCGGTTACTCATGAGGGAGAAATTCGTGTTTTTTCTAAAAAATTTGATCAGTTACCGTATGGGGCCCAAAGAGCAACTGCGCTTCATGAGTCTCTTCATCATAAATATCATGATCAAACTAAGCATCGTTGGCTTTTTGAGAAGATGAGTGGCGTGCTTACTACAACAAGTTGCTTAGCTACGGTTGGACTATGGGCACGAATTTATGCAAAAAGTCAGAGTAGGTTTAGAATAGGAAAAGCTATTGCGGCGCCTTTTGCAGCGTTTTTTCTGGGTGCTATGATAACCACTCCAATAGTTTGGTTTTTCTTGTCTCATAATCACGCAGAGTTTAGAGCAGATCGCGATGCAATGGAGTTGTTAAAGTGTTACAAGTGTGCCAAGGATAATCTTGAATGCACATCGGGAGGGCAATACCTCACTTCTAGTGAAGTAAAGCGCTATTGTAATCATTATGAGAAAAAAGGGCTGCTTTGTGATTATCATACAAATTGTGTTAGCGCAAAGCGATAAGTTCCTCTTATAGTATGATCTTTTAATTGTGTAGAAAATCTGTATAGTAGACAAGGGTAAGTTTAATTTCAACTATTTTAAATAACATTAACTCGGGGCAACAATTCCCATGACTCAAACTAAAAGTGCGACCATTCTGACGATCGTGACCGGCTTTGCAATATTTACAATGCTATTTGGAGCGGGTGACTTTATGTTGCCACCGACTTTAGGGATTTTAGCCGGTCAAAATGTATTATTTGCAGCTTTGGCCTTCGCTTTTACAGCTGTAGTTTTACCAATTATGGGATTAATTGCGTCATTTTTGTTTGAAGGTAATTATAAAGATTACTTTTATCGGTTAGGCAGGGTTCCTGGGGCGGCTTTAATCGCTATTTGTATGTTTATTATTGGGCCTGGATTTGTTTTGCCAAGGATCATTAATTTGTGCCATGAAATGTTAAGTCCATATGTGCCAGGGCTTAACTTACTGGTATTTGCGATATTGTTTTCAGCTCTAACATTTATTTTAACATTTAGGCCAACTAAGTTTATAGATGTTCTTGGTTATTTAATTACACCAATTAAGTTAGCCTTGGTTGGTTTGATGATTGGCTTGGGGATATGGATAGCCAAAGAGCCTATTTGTAGTGATGTTCCAATGACAAAGTTGCTAGGCAAAAGTCTATTGCAGGGTTACGGAACGCTGGGATTATTGGGGACAATTTTTTTTGGTTCAGTGATTTTTGAAATATTTAGAAAAGACTTGGGTGTGCATGGTTCTAAAGATCTTAAGAAGTTAATTAAAAATGGTCTGTATGCGTCCTTAATTGGTGGGGCACTGTTAAGTTTGGTTTATGCTGGAATGACCTTTCTGGGTGCTTACCATGGCGCTGGCTTGGAAGGTTTGAATGAAGCACAAATTTTGAGTCAGGTTTCAATTCGAATCATTGGCCGCACGGGCGGTTTTTTTGCAGCAGTTGCAATTATGATAGCTTGCTTGGCGACAATGATAGCCTTGTCTACTGTGATCTCTGAGTATACGCAAAAAGAGGTTTCTAGGAACAGGTTGAGTTTTGTGACTAGTCTATTTGTGATGTTGTCAATTACGGTTGTAATGTCTTTATTGGGACTGCAAGCATTAATGAAAATGTCAATTGATGTGGCATTTGTGTTGTACCCGGTTTTAATTGTGTTAACTCTATGCAATATCGGTTATAAGCTATTTGATTTCAAGCCGGTTAAAATTCCTGTGCTGCTAGCATTTATAGGGTCAATTTTAATTAAAGTATTATAGTAATATCCCATCTAGGTCTATTGATTGAGTTGTTTGGCAGGCCCCTGTGTCTAAGTTCAGATAGATGTGAGACTAAACTCTTAAAATAATTAAACGGATTTAATAAGATAGGGCCTCAAAGAAGTTTCAAAATCTTAGGAGGCCCTATTATGGTGCAGATTATAGCTC
>JAHFBM010000056.1 GCA_023250055.1 bacterium
GCGACTTGGTAATGATATCTTTTAAAATTTTATTGTAAGCATGACCTAAGTGCAAATGCCCATTCGCATATGGTGGACCATCATGCAAAATGAACTTCTCAGCACCTTGATTCAACTGCATCGCCTGAGTCGCTAAATCATCTTGCTGCCAGCGTTGCAACATCTGAGCATCATCAACTTTAGAATTAGGTCGAATTGGAAAATTAGTTTGTGGCAAATTTAAGCTATCTTTATAACTCACAGCCTGCTTATCTGGCATATCATCTTTGGACATCCTAGCCCCTTTACTTAAAATCAACCAGTTTTATACTCGCTGTTTATTATACAACTAGAAACCAAGTTGATAAAGATCAAGGAATCATTCCAAATCTAATGCTACTATTTCTTAAGCTCCTCAACTTGCTCTATCGTTAACCCTGTCAGGTCTGACACCTCACGCACACCATGCAATCCTAAAAGCTTTTTAGCAACCTCCAACCTACCCCTTAATTCACCTCTTAATTCAGCAGTATCAAGTTGACTAGCAGTTGACCTAGCCGCATCCAAATATTTATCATACACCTCCAATTCAGATTTAGACCAATTACTTTGAGCTAAAACATCGAAGGCCTCTTTTATAACCACATCTTGCATAACATCTGGCACCCTTTGCAAGTCAACAGCATGCTTTAAGAAATAGATCCATTTTTCTAATATATTAGTTAGGCGATCCAGTGTTAAATTAAATTTTTCCAACTCTATAAAATGGAATTCTAAATGCTTTAAATCGTGGGAATAAGTTTCTCTGTCCAAAACAAGATGATGGCTTAAATAGTTAGCGTTACTTACAAATAATTTGAAATCTAATATCCCAACAAAAATTACAGGCACCAGCTTATCATATTTTTCACCGGCAGCTAGTTGGCGACTAAGAGCCAATGCACTATAATACTGAGCACGAGCAGCATAATCTTTCTGAGTTACAATTTGCATTTCAATAATATACTGATTGCCATCTTGATCTGTACAGCGCACATCCACAATGCTAGTTTTAGACTGCGGAGTTTCAGCTGTATTATTAGTATTATTCATAACAACGCCTACAATCTTAGCCCCATCCGACCGCCCCAACACACTATTTAAGAAACTCATTAAAATATTTTTATGTGTAATATCCCCAAACAATTTCTTAAATGCAATATCACTACGAGGGTCTAAAAAAATCATATTTAAATCCTTCCAACTCTAATCAATCTGTTATATTATAGCCAAACTCACTTAGTAGCGCACACTACGTCATCATCGCGAACCTATGAAGATTTAGCGTAGTAGGTCTACGTCATCGCAAGCCCCCTGTGGGCGTGGCGATCCACTTACGTCATCGCGAGCCCCCTGTGGGCGTGGCGATCCACTTAGAAATTAGCACATAGATTGCCGCGTCGCCAAAAGAAGACTCCTCGCAATGACCCAGCCTCTACCAAGGTTATGGCGGGCAGGCAATGCTGGTTTGTGCAGAGCTTACTGCAATCTGCTAATATTATACACTTTTCCTGGCTGATCGAGCAATGACCCCAAGCATTGTCAAATTCGAAATTAACCCAGAACAACCATAACTTACAAAGGGCAGCCCCACTCCCTTAGTTGGAAATAGACCAGTTACAACACATAGATTAATTAAGGCCTGCAAACTGATTAAAATTACAAAACCCAATGTCATATAAGTTGCAAATTGATCCGACATTTGCCAAGCCAAACGCATCCCAAAATACATCCAAAATAAATAGATCATCACCAAAGCTGTCGCTCCAATGAAACCAACCTCTTCTGAAATAATTGCAAAAATAAAATCAGTATGCTGCATTGGCAGGTAAAAAAACTTCTGTCGAGAACCACCAACCCCCAGCCCCCACCAGCCACCCGATCCAACCGCGATTAAAGACTGAATAATCTGAAATCCAGCACCCCGAGGGTCATTCCAAGGATTTAAAAACACCAGGATACGTTTTAAGCGATACGGCTTTAACCAGATCAATAGCCCAACAGCTGGTGCCAAAAGCAACATTGCCCCTAATAAATACTCTCCACTGAAACGCGCAATTAAAAGCAGCATAAAAACAGTCATGCCCAATACCACGGCCAACCCAAAATCAGGTTGCTGCAGTAGAACACCCGCTGTTAGACCAAAGACAATTGACAATGGTACAAAGCTACCCCAAAAAGACTGTTTTTGAAATTTTTTCTGATCTAACAAATAGGCTACATAAATAATTAATGCTATTTTAAGGAACTCGCTGGGCTGCAAGCTCAAACCCGGTAGCCGCAACCAACGACTTGAGCCATGAATATGCATCCCAAATCCAGGTAGCAGTGTTAAAACCGTAAATCCCAAACTAATTAAAAATAAATATGGACTAAGCTTGCGCAACTGTTCAGTTGGAATCATCCAACCTATAATTAAACCAATTAAACCTAATCCAACTCCAAATAACTGCCGACAAACAAAATAGGCCGCCGAGCCATGTGACTCAAGTGCAAAAACCGAACTTGATGAATAAATAAAAACTAATCCGATTAAAACCAAAACCAAACTAGTCAGAAATAACCAGCCAACTTTAGGTGCTGCTACCACACTACCCCCCAAGCGCATAATTTATTTAACGACTTTCCTCCAAACCTAACGCAGTCCCAAACTCAATGTCAACTGGCCAATTATTTACAACTTGCTGCTTGAACTCATGTCCGCGGGCAATGTAGTTCACAAACAAATCAAAGCTTGCACCGGCTGGCGAGAACAGCACCTGATCGTCCGAACAAGCTCGATCCTTAAGAGCTCGAATAACGCTTGGTAAATCCACACAAGCCAAACTAGAAATCTGATATTTTTGACAGTACTGCTCCAACTGTTTCGCCTCCGCCTCAAAACAGATTATCAATCTAACCTGTCCCGCTAACTCAGCTACCAACGCTTCACGATCAACACCCTTGCCCAACCCCCCCAATATTAAAATCACTGGACGCACTGAGCTATTCAACCTCAAGCGCCGCACAGCCGCCAAAGTTGCTTGAGCCACAGTCGACTTAGAATCATTGTAAAAATCAATTTGATTAAATGTATGGAACTTCTCTAGGCGGTGTTCAATTTGAGCATTAATAGCAATCGGAGCCAACGCATTAAAGCGAGATTGCAGCCCCTGTAGATAAATCACCGCACCCAAAATCACTAAATTAATCTGATGCGTACCAATCTGCAGTTGCGACAACTCCATTATTAGCTGATCATTAGCACAAGTACGCAATCTGATCTGTTGATCGTATAAATAGAAAACACCTTGGCAATTTATTGGGATGGAAGCAGGCACTTGTAAACTAAATCCAAACAGCTGAACTTCAACTGCTGGCAACTCTAGAAGCAGCTCAAATGGCACTAAGGCTTTTTGAGCTGCCGTTTGATAGCTTAGTATTTTAAGTTTAGCACCATAATAAGCCGCCATAGTCTGATGACGGTCCAGATGATTGGGATAAAAATTAGTCCAAATTGCTAAATCGGGCGCAAAATACCGCGCATGCTCTAATTGAAAGCTAGACAACTCTAGTACGGCTAGCTGTCCGGAACCGTCCAACAAATCACACATCGCCGGCTCAATATTTCCTCCCGCAACTGCATTTAGACCCATCTTTTGCAGCAACTCTGTCAACTGAGTAGTTAAAGTTGTTTTGCCAAGCGTACCCGTAATTCCAACAATGGGCTTGCGCCAATGATCAAAAAAGAAATCCAACTCTGTAATAAACTTATGCTTATACGCGCGATAGTTCGTCAAATCTATCCCTGGCGAAGGAATAATATAGTCACAACCAGACAAGAAACGCTCTAGGTCCGTTAAAGTTTGTACGACAATCGGCAAATGCAAATCAGACAAAGACTCTGGCGTAATCTTCTTATCATAGATTAATAAATTTGCGCAACCCGCTTTCACCAAGTAGCGCGCTAAAGAGTTGCCAACTACTCCCAATCCCCAAATTCCAACTTTTGCATTTAAACTAAGCATTACAATCTATCCCAAATCTCAAAACACTATAGCTATAGCCAAACTCACTTAGTAGCGCACACTGCGTCATCATCGCGAACCTATGAAGATTTAGCGTAGTAGGTGTGGCGATCCACTTGCGTCATCGCGAGCCCCTTGTGGGCGTGGCGATCCACTTAGAAATTAGCACATAGATTGCCACGTCGCCAAAAGAAGGCTCCTCGCAAAGACCCAGCCTCTGCCAAGGCCACGACGGACAGGCAATGCTGGTTTGCGCAGAGCTTACTGCAATTAGCTATAATGCCCAATTAACGCCAGTTCAATACTAAATCAACTAGAATTCGCACTCCAAAACCGGTAGCTGAATCGGCCCGATAATACGGCAGCATCCCCAAATCATAGGCCATATTTGCAATATCAATATGCGCCCAAGGCACATCACCAACAAAATTTTGCAAAAAAACAGCACCCGTAATAGTGCCACACTTAAACCGACCACCAGAAATATTACTTAAATCTGCAATGTTAGATTTCATAGCTGACTTGTAGTCATCAGTTAACGGCAAACGCCAAACCGGCTCACCAACTTGTAAACCAGAAGCTACCAACTTATCTGCCAACTCATCATGCTCTGTCACAAGTCCGGCAAAAAAGGTTCCCAGGGCATATTCGCACGCTCCGGTCAATGTTGCTATATCAACTACCGCCGCTAATTGATAATTCTTAGTAACATAACTTAATCCATCCGCCAACACCAGGCGCCCCTCAGCGTCAGTATTTTTAACCTCAGCTGTTTTACCATTATAGAATGTAATAATATCCCCTGGACGACCAGCTGAACCACTTGGCATATTTTCAGCCGCAGGAGCACAACCGATTACATTTATTTTTGGCTTTAATTTAGCAATCACCTGCATGGTTGAAATCACAGCCGCCGCCCCTGCCATGTCATCCTTCATGGTCTCCATACTATTAGCCGGCTTAATACTCAAACCACCTGTATCATAAGTAATGCCCTTGCCAACCAAAGCAATAGTTGGCGCGTCAGCAATACCACAACTATATTCCAATAAAATCATTCGGCCTTCTTCAACTGAACCCCGCGCTACTGCATGAATTCCACCAAAGCCATTCTCATCAATTTGCTTACCACCAAAAATAGTTGATTTTAAACCGGTTTCTTTGGCGATGCGCTGGGCATGATCAGCTAGAATAGTTGGTGTAAAATGATTAGCCGGCGTGTCAACCCACTGACGAGTTTGATTAGTTGCATCAGCAACTAACTCAGCCTTCAATACGACTGCTGATAAATCAACAACAGCATCCGGTACAACTAAGCTAAATAACAAATCGCATTCTTTTTTAGCGCTATCTGTTAAATATGTATCAAATTTATGATTGGCAATTTTAGCAACTGTCACAACTTGCTCAACTAACTCAGCCAAGCTAATTTCGAATAGTTTAGCTTCTGGCAAAATCATTGTAACAGATTTAATATTGCGATCTTCGGCCATGCGAACCAGTTTAGAAACAGCTCGACGCAAAGCCTCAACACTAAGAATGCCGTTCTTAACCTTACCTAAACCAACCAGCCCCAAATACTTAGCATCTTGACCAGTTAGATGTAAGCAAGCTGCGCTGGAAGCATCGCCCTTAAAATTTTGATCCGCCAAGCGCTCCGCCAAATCAGCGACCTGAATAGGCAAGGCTAATAACTGATTTAACATTCCGTCTACTGAAACAAAATACCCGAGCAAATCTGCCGGGGTACTTTGTTGAACTAATTTAATTTGAATTGCCATGATATTTATACCCTCAAAACATATTTTATATTTATATCTTTAAGAGTAGCAACTCAAGGCTAAAAAACAACTATAAGTGGATCGCCACGCTATGCTCGCGATGACGCCCCCCGCAGCAACTCAAGGCTAAAAAACAACTATAAGTGGATCGCCACGCTATGCTCGCGATGACGCCCCCCCCGCAGCAAC
>JAHFBM010000009.1:0-7126 GCA_023250055.1 bacterium
GCGGCTATAGATACATCCATCGATTAAATCAAATGTGTCAGGATATCGTTTGACCAACTCCTGATAAGACCTTTCGCCAATATTTGAGCAGATGAAAATCCTAATTCCTTGAGCTTTTAATTCTTTTAGTAGTCTGAGCATGTTGGGGTTGGGCTGATGGGGATTAATAGTTTGTAGTACGGCACGCTGCTGATCTAGGGTGGATGGATTCTCTAGGGCGAATTTTTCAATTGCAATGTGTTCTCCGGCCTGATTCGATTTAAAATATTTTCGAACAGATTTTAAGAATGCTAGTTTATTGGGAATTCTCCAAAAGCCTGATAGAGCCTGTTTGGTTGAGAATTGGAGGATGACATCGTGTAAATCAAACATAATGACAGTGCTATGATCTGCTGAGATGTTGGCATTGGTTAGAACTGAAATTAGTATTAGGATAGTTAATTTAAATAACTTAGACACAGTTTTAACTCCATATTAAAACAATCGCTCAGGTATCACTTTAAATTAATGGTGCGGTTTGTCAATAGAAAGCTAAAAATGGGGGCTGGAACATTCCATGCCCCCCGAAACAATGTTTGTAGTTTTAGTCTTTTTTCTTAGCAGTGGCTTTACCGCTGGTCTTATTAGTAGCCCTCTTTTTATCGCTAGCCTTTTTAGCCTTTTCAGATAACTTTTTAGCCAACTTGAAAGGGTCTTCTTTGAGAGCAGCTTTTAAAACTTCATCCATGTCTTGAACGAAAGTTAGCTTTAGACCACTGTCGATGTCTTTGATAATCTCTTGGACATCGTCAAAGTTCTCCTTAGGGATAATTACGGTCTTCATGCCATAGCGAGAAGCAGCTAGTAGTTTTTCCTTAATACCACCAATTGCCAAAACTCGTCCGCGTAGCGTAATCTCGCCTGTCATGGCTATATCTGGTCGCACGGAGTTCTTAGTTAAGGCTGAGACCAAAGCGGTACACATGGTAATTCCGGCTGATGGGCCATCTTTAGGAGTAGCGCCTTCTGGTACGTGAATATGGATGTCGTGACTAGTTGAGAATGATGGCTTTAGACCCAACTCTTTAACTTTAGAACGAATATAGCTTAATGCAGCTTGGGCTGATTCTTGCATGACTTCACCAAGCTGACCAGTTAAGGTTAAACTGCCTTTGCCTGGGACAACGCTAGCTTCGATTTCTAAAATATCACCACCTAGTTCTGTCCATGCTAGGCCAGTAGTTAGTCCAATGGTGTTTTTCTTGGGATCAGTGCTAGTTTTTTTGAATTTAGGGTATCCTAGCCAGTCTATAATTAGTTGGTCATTAATGGTAGGTGAAGCGCTGCCCTTTTTATTCTTAAGTAAGAATTGAATCGTTTTACGCATTAGTTTTGCAATAACCCGCTCTAACTGACGAACACCGCTTTCTTTGGTGTACTCTGTAATTATTCTATTAAGAATAGCAGGATCAATCTTAAACTGTGTTTTGCTTAGGCCATATTCAGTAAGTTTTTTAGGGATTAAGAATTTTTGAGCAATATCAAGCTTTTCAGCATCAGTGTAACCCGCTAAATTTATCATTTCCATGCGATCTAATAATGGATATGGGATTCCATCAATATGATTGGCCGTGGTAATAAACATGACCTTAGATAAATCATATTCGGTATCTAGGTAATGATCCATAAAAGTTGAATTTTGCTCTGGGTCTAACACCTCCAGTAAAGCTGCGGCTGGATCACCATGGACATCATTAGACATTTTGTCGATCTCATCAAGCAAAATAACAGGATTGGTAGTTTTGGCTTTGCGCATAGCTTGAATGATTTTACCTGGCATAGCTCCGATATAGGTGCGACGATGTCCGCGGATCTCAGCTTCGTCTCGCACGCCACCCAATGAAATCCTTACAAATTCTCGCCCTAAGCTTTCTGAAATTGTTTTTCCAAGTGAGGTTTTGCCAACACCAGGGGGTCCGATTAGGCAAATAATTGGTGATTTTTCACTACTGCCGCTAAATTTCTTAGTAGCTAAAAATTCAATAATTCGCTCCTTGGCTTTTTCTAAGCCGGCATGGCTACGATTTAGAATTTTCTCAGCTTGTGCTAGGCTCAGGCTATCTTTACTGGCTTTAGACCAAGAGAGAGAGCAAATCCAGTCTAAGTAATTGCGACTAACAACCGCTTCTGATGACATGGATGGCATTTGCTCTAAGCGACGAAGTTCCTTTTCGGCTTTTTCGGCAGCATCTTCAGGTAGGCCTAGTTTCTTAATTTTATCACGTAGTTGGGCGACCTCAGACTGAACATCGTCCCGGCCCAATTCTTTTTGGATAGCCTTGATCTGCTCGGTTAGATAATATTCTTTTTGATTGCGCTCAACTTGTTGTTGAATTCGCCCTTTAATGCGCTGTTCTGTTTCTAGAATTTCAATTTCACGGTTTAACAGCTGGCTTAGTTGAATTAATCGGTTATGAAGACTGGCTAGTTCTAAGAACTCTTGGCGGTCGTCGAAACTTAAATTTAAATGTACGGCAATAGTATCAACTGTATTGTCAATATCTGCAATCGTACGGGCAGCTGTGATTAAATCTTCTGGAGCTTGGTCGTTTAATTTTGAATATCTGGAATATAGGTTTTGAACCTGGCGCCAGTTGGCTTCGATTTCGACTGATCGTTCGGCTTCATTTTGGGCAAGATCAATATAGTTTACTGCTGAAAACTCTTCTTGTTCTATGAAGTTGGTTAATTTAGCGCGGCTAAGCCCCTCTACTAAAATTTTTAAAGTATTATTTGGCATTTTCATGGCTTGTAGGATGATACCCTTAGTGCCATGATGATAAACATCATTAATGCCGGGGTGCTCAACGTCAGCATTTTTTTGAGCTGTGATGAAAATAATTTTATCGCGATTTAGAGCGTATTCGACCGCCTTAACTGAGGTTTGTCGTCCTACAATGATGGGAACAATGCTTTTTGGTAGCAAAACCACGTTTTTTAGGGGCAGGAGCGCTAAAAGATCTTTTTCTTCTGACATCGAGTTTAATCCTACTTTTTAAGATGCTTTTTAAGCTAACCATCCATTTATCTATTATTTACTATCATTTTACCAGATAATCTGTTGCTCGTAAATCTAGTAGGGTGAAAGAATTAGTTATTAAAGTCGTTTTTTGATTAATTTTTTTTACAGAATTTAAATTTGTGTTAGATTAGATGTGTATTATTAAGTTTTTTACCAAGTTTGATTGGAGAAAGATAACAAATGATTGGTGCGATATTAAGAAAGTACTATGGCAATTTTAGTGGCGAAGAGTTGAAGAAATTCATCTTTTTGGGGGTAATTTTTGCTTTCACTATAGGGGTGTACTGGTTGTTGCGTCCACTGAAGGATAGCTTGTTCTGCACGATTTCTTGTGCTGTAAATATTCCAGTTGCAAAATGGGTCTCTTTATTTGTGGTTGTGCCATTAGCAATGGGCTACTCTATGATTGTTGACCGTTATCCTCGTCATCGCATTTTCTATGTGCTATGTGCGATCTATGGTGCATTAGCGCTGATGTTTGCATATTTTTTCTCACATCCAGTTTATGGTTTGGATACAAACAACATTCAGCAGGTCTTGGTTGGCAGTAAGAGCTATTCACAGCACGTAACTACTTTTACGCAATGGCTGGGTTGGGCTTGGTATGTGTATGTTGAAAGTTTTGGTTCTCTAATGGTGGTGCTGTTTTGGGGATTTGCAGCTGATACAACTAAGCCAGAATCAGCTAAGCGTGGATTTGGAATAGTAGCGATGGGTGCTCAGTTTGGTGGTATCATGGGGCCATTGGCAGTTTGGTTGTGGTCCTCTTCCTTGGGCGAGCCAACCTTGATTTTTGGATCAGCAATTGCGATCTTTTTGACAGCGGCAATGATTTATATTTTTATGGCAACTACTCCCAAAGATCAATTAGAGGGTTATAAGGGTGGTGATAAGCCAGCTGCAGATGCTAAACCAGCTAAAAAAACTGGCTTTATGGAGGGGTTCTACTTATTAATTTCCCAGCCCTACCTGCTAGGAATTTTTGGTGTAATTTCAATTTTTGAAGTTATTAACACAATTTTTGATTATAAATTGAAAATGTTGGCAGCTACAGCGCATTCTGGGTCAGCTTTGTCTACCTTTTTGGGTGAGTTTGGTGTGTGGGTAAATGCAGTTGGGTTATTATGCTTGATCTTGGGCGTTAATAGCATCGGTGAAAAGTTGGGCGTGAGAAGATCGCTGTTGGTTTTACCAGTTTTAGTAGCTGTAGGCGTGATAGTTGTTTATTTCAATTCTAGCCTATGGGTAGTATTTGGTACCAATGTGATGCTTAAAGCATTGAATTATGCCTTTAATCAGCCAGTTAAAGAGCAACTTTATATTCCAACATCTAAAGACACTAAGTACAAGGCCAAAGCTTGGACGGAAATGTTTGGATCTCGTGGTTCTAAGGCGGCGGGCTCTGGCGTAAACTTCCTATTACGTGTGATGACAGCTGAAACTTTCTTGTTGGTTAGTTCAGTTGCCGCGCTTGGAATGATTGGTGTTTGGGTAGCAGCAGCTTCTTATGTAGGGCGTAAGCACAAAGAAGCCGTTGATAACAATTCAATTGTTTGTTAATTAGCGATCTAAGTCATTAAATCTTAAAGGTGTTTTTTAGGGTAAAGTCTAAAAAACACCTTTTTGCTTTTATAATCAGTTTACAATAGACTAAAAGAAAACACTTAATCAGGCAGGGGAACGAAAAGTATGTTAGGGAGATTGGGTCAGGGAATTGCGGCTATTTTTAAGCAATTATTCGTAATAGATAAGCAAGAGCGCGTGAAGTTTGCGCTGTTGACGCTAACATTCTTCTTTGTAATTGCGTCTTATACGCTAGTTAAAGAATTAAAAGATTCAATTTTTATGACGGTAGTGGGTGCAAAGTATTTGCCTTGGATCAAGATCATTTCAATTTTGGTGATGGTTCCAGCGGTGATGTTTTATGCTTACTTAGTTGATCGCATGCGACGTTACCAATTATTAGCTTTTTATAGTTTGGCCTATGGGGTGTTGGGCATATTGATGGCCTATTTTATTGGTCACCCGACAATTGGGATTGCGAATACTGTGGATAGCCCATATCGGATCTTTGGCTGGGCGTTTTATTTTTTTATCGAAGGCTATTCGCCATTCTTGGTTGGAGTGTTTTGGGCTTTTGCCAATTCAGTAACATCGCCAGACGAAGCTAAGAAGAACTATGGAATCATGGTGGCAGGCTCTAAGTTTGGGGGGCTGTTGAGTGCAATTTTTGCTTGGTATTTATTCTCTTGTCAGATTCCATCGGTAGTGAATTTGTCGGGGGTCTTCAAGCATCAGGTACTGATGGTGATCTCGGCTTTATTATTATTGGTTGTGCCATTTGTGTTGCGAATGTTAATTAAGCATGTCCCCGGACGCTTGCTGCATGGTTATGAAATGGCATATCAGCTTGAGAAGCATAAAACTGTGGAAGAAAAGAGCAAAGTTGGCATATTATCCGGTTTGAGTATGTTTTGGCAGTATCCATATGTTTTAGGTGTGTTTGGAATTATTTTTTTCTATGAAGTTAGCTTTGTGGTTTTAAATTATCAGCGCCTGCTTTTGATTAAGAGTTCATCGGTGGATATCTCCGAGATGAGCTGCACAATGTTTGAGCAAGTTTTCATGGTGCATTTGGTGGGCTGTCTATTCTCCTTAATTGGAACCAGCTTCTTGATGAGACGGTTGGGCGAGCGCAATAGTTTAATGTTGATTCCGATTTTGTCGGGTCTTCTGATTCTTTATTTTGTAGTCATGAATACCCTGAACTCAATTGTAGTAGTATTCGTAGGGCTGCGTGCTTTAAATTACGCTTTTAGTTATCCAGTACGGGAGAGCCTATACATTCCGACAGTTAAAGAAGTTAAGTTTAAGTCCAAGTCTTGGATTGATGCTTTCGGAACTAGAATTGCTAAGGCAACTGGTTATAGCTTTAATTTATGTGCTCAAGACATTCTGAGTAAGTTTGGGTTGGCAGCATTTGCTTTTGCAAATTCAATCTTCTTGGGTGTAATTGTACTGCTATGGGGAGCAACTGCTTATTTATTAGGTAAGCGCTTCCAGCGTGCGGTAGAAAACAATGAAGTAATTGGGGCTGGAAACGAGTAGATATTTTGCCTTTTAATTAGCTTTGGCTTACAATATTAGTAGAATATTTTATTAAAACCATTCTATTCCTGCAAGGCAGGGTGACGAGCATGAGCTGGTTTAGGGAATAGAATTTACAACCTTGTCCGGAGTAACTAAATGTCATACGGCGTCGATTTGAAAGAATTAGTTCAAGCGGGATTGCATTTTGGGCATCAACGATATCGTTGGTCCCCATTGATGAAGCCTTATATTTGGGGTCATCGTAATGGCATCCATTTAATTGATATTTCCAAAACAGCGCAAGCATTGGAAAAAGCGGCACGTTTCTTGGAAACTGCAGCAGCTGAAAACAAACAAATCTTGTGGGTTGGGACTAAGAAGGTTGCTGCCAAAGCGATCAGTGAGACTGCACAAGGGTTAAACATGCCTTATGTGGATTATCGTTGGGTGGGTGGAATGTTAACTAACTTTAGTCAGGTTAAAAAGTCTGTTACTAAGTTAATGCATTTTGAAGATGTCTTGGCTAAGTCAGCTGATTCACATCATACTAAAAAAGAATTAAACGTTGTTCAAAAGGCAACTGATCGTCTATGCAAGAGTGTTGGCGGAATTAAGAAACTACATTGGCCAGTTGGCGCAGTAGTAATCATTGATACCCGTAAAGAAGCAACTGCTCTGCGCGAAGCTGTGCAATGCGGTATCCCTGTGATTGCGCTAGTAGATACAAATTGTGATCCATCAATGGTTGACATTGTGATTCCTGGGAATGATGATTCAGCCAAGAGCGTGGGCTTGGTTTTACGTATTTTGGGTGCAGCAGCTCAAAGGGGTAAAGAGCAAGCCTTGCAGAATAAGGCTGCCGCTAAACCGGTTGTAGTTGCTGAACCAACCGGCACAGAAGCTGCACCTAAGGTCGCAGTCGCTGCAATTAAGACTATTAAAAATGCGGTTAAGGTTACAGCTACTAAGTCTAAG
>JAHFBM010000009.1:7136-19451 GCA_023250055.1 bacterium
AGATGGTGAAGCCGAAGAATCTGACGACGCAGAATAATTTTAATTGGAGAGGTGTCTGAGAGGCCGAAAGAGCACGGTTGGAAACTGTGTATGCCCTGAAAAGGGCATCGTGGGTTCGAATCCCACCTTCTCCAAAAATTGGGGGGCTTGGTGAGGTATTAGTTGTAGAATCTGTCAGGTCTGAAAGGAAGCAGCAGGGACAATTAAGACTTGTATCAAGCTCCCTTTAACTATTGAATTTAAATATGGAAACATCAAAACTAAATCTAACTCGTAAATGGCGCTCTCAGACTTTTGACACAATTGTGGGGCAAGATCTGTCGGTTCGAATTTTAAAAAATAGCTTATATTTAGACCAGTTGTTTCCGGTGTATTTATTTTCTGGTCAACGTGGTTGTGGCAAGACTAGCACTGCAAGAGTTTTTACAGCAGCATTAAATTGCCAAAATTTAATTAAGTTCCGACAAGATCCCAAGAATAACGCTGTTCCATGCCAGCAGTGTGAGTCATGCGTTGCAATTAGTCAGGGCAAGCATCCAGACTTTGTTGAAATCGATGCGGCTTCTCACACTGGCGTTGATCATGTTCGGCAGCTGATTGAGACAACTACTTTTTTGCCACAGATGGGGGCTAAGAAAATCTATTTAATTGACGAAGTCCATATGTTAAGCAAAGCGGCATTTAACGCTTTACTTAAAGTTTTAGAAGAACCGCCCTTGTCAGTAGTTTTTATTCTGGCTACTACAGATCCTCATAAGGTGCTTGATACAGTCAAGTCCCGTTGTTTTCAGCTGTTTTTTGGTCCGCCACCGGCTCAGGCCTTGCTGAAACACTTGCAGCAAATTTGTGAGAAAGAAGGTATTCAGGCCGAAGTGGCAGCTTTAGAAGTTCTGATTCGTGAGGCTGATGGCTCAATTCGAGATGCTATGAATATGCTTGAGCAGGTTAGATTTATTGGATCTCAGGTAACCGTTACAACTGTTAGTCAGGCATTAGGACATATTAGTGATCAACAAATTATAGAGTTGATAGATCTGTCTTTAGGCAATAGTCCACAGTTGGCTCAACTACTGGTTCAAATAAGTTTGGCAGATAAAAATATTGAATTTGTTTGGAAGAGATTGGGTGAGCTTTTAAAGTTATTAGTTTATCGCAAGCAGGGTGTGCCGATTCAGGTTTCGGCTAGTTTGTTAGAATCATTAGATCAAATTGTAAATAAATCTTCGATTAGGGAACTGATTTCTTTTTTGAGTGTGGTTGTAGCTCAAGAGCAGGTTTTGTTAAAAACAGCGCATAAAGCATTGTCGCTAGAGCTCTTTTTCTTGCAGAGAATTGGTGTGTTTAAAAGCCAAGAGTCAATGGAGCTATCTGTTCCAAAGTCAAGCATAATACAACCAGATCGTGATCTTGCGCCTGAGGGGACATTAGTTGCAGATGATTTATGGCAGCAGTTTTTAGGATTATTAAGTCAGGTGCCGGATCCAATTTTGAATTCAGTTTTTAGTCGGGTTAGGTTTCGACAGTTAGATATGCAGGGGCAGGTTCAGTTAGAGCTTGAGCAACGTTATGCTTTTTTAACTGAGTTGATAACAGAAAAGCAGTTGGCTTGGATGGGATATTTAAAACAGGTTTTTGGTAATGATGCGGGTATAAAAATTAATCTGGTTGTTGATGTTGAGGTAGTGCAGACTATCAATGATGTTAAATCAGTACCAATTAATGGGTCGTCTGAAAAATTACATAGACAGCCAGTTGGTGAATCTAAACAAATTGATGTGTCTGATAAGAGTAAATGGCCACTTGCCAATCAGATTTTAGAGCAGTTTTCAGGTCAAGTGTATGAGGTTAAAGGTGACTAAGCAGTTATCTAAGGTAGTGTTAATTGGTCGTATGAATGTAGGCAAGTCTACCTTATTCAATCGTTTGGCCGTTTCAAATAAAAGTATCGCTTTAGATTATTCAGGGGTAACGCGAGATTTCGTCTCGGATCAAATGAGTTGGCAGGGAAAGCCATTTGAATTAATTGACAGTGGCGGGGTGATGCTTAATAAACCCACTGGTGACTTTACTAGATTAGTTAATTCCCAGGTTTTACAATTGATTCAAGAGGCTCAAGTAGTGATTCTGGTTTGTGATGGATCAGTTGGGATTCATCCGGAGGATCGTGAGCTTGCTAATATTTTGCATAAACAGCGAAAGAGTGCAATTTTGGCTGTTAATAAAATTGATACTAATTTAGCGCAAGAGCATCAGTATGAGTTTTCTAAGCTTGGATTTGATAAGATTATTACAATTTCGGCCCAGCATGGTACCGGTTCGGGTGATTTACTAGATGAAATTGCTGCTCGAATTGTTGAGCCGGGTGAAATTGATTTAGATATTAAATTTAGAATAGCCTTGCTAGGTAAACCTAATGTTGGTAAATCATCTTTGATGAATATGTTGCTTGGTAAAGACCGTGTAATTGTTTCTGAGGTAGCCGGGACAACTCGTGAGGCGATTAAGGATCATATTAGATTTTATCAAACTGATTTACAGTTGATTGATACGGCGGGTGTGCGTCGCAAGCGTGGTGTGACTGATCAAATTGAGACTTTGATGGTTAAGTCTACGTTGGCGGCTGTGCGGGAGTCTAATATTGTGTTACTGTTAATTGATAATTCTGAAGGGCAGTTGTCTGATCAGGAGTTGAAATTAGCATTTTATGCCTTTGAGCAGGGTAAGGCTTTAATCTTGTTATATAATAAACAGGATCTAATGGATGAGTCAATTAAGCGGGATTTTGCCTTTCAGTCTTCAGAATATGATTTCTTCTTAAAGAAGATTGAAACATTAAAAATTTCTTGTAAGACGGGTCAAAATGTTGGTAAAATCTTACCACTTGTGAATGAAGTTTGGGCACGTCACTCGGAACAGTTTAGTGACATGGAGTTAACTGATTTGTTTAAAACGGCTCTGCAGCATCGGCCATTGTATCGGAACGGGCAGCGCTTGGTTTTGCGCAAAGCGCATCAAGTTTTAACGGCGCCATTAACAATTCATTTATACGTGACGGAACCTAAATATTTTGAATCTTCACAATTGGCTTATTTTGAAAATGTTTTACGTTCTGAATATAATTTGCGTAGTGTACCGATAAGATTTGTGCCGATTAGAGGCTAATGATTTTTGCACAATAGGAGAGAGATAATGCAAGTTAATATTACTGTTAAAAGCCATGAAGGTGGAAAGACGGATTCAATTAAGAATTATGTTACTGAGCAATTTAGTCGAATTCATGATTTTTTGGATCGTGAGGCTTGGTCGCCAGTGCAAGTTGATATGACGGTACACTTGGCGCCAACTCATGCTCATCAGCAATTTGAATTATTGGTAAAATGTCCGTACTTTACAGTGCTTGTGAAAAAAGAAGGCGAAGATTTGTACCAGGTAATTAATAAAGTTATGGATGTTGCCTTGGCAGATTTGCATGAGCATAAGCGAAAATGGGTTGATAAGAAAAAAGCCGGCGATGGATTTCACCGGCCATAATTGTGTGATTTTAAAATATAAAGTAATGACTAATTTTAAATTGTTTTCGATTACGTGAGTATTATGCATATCTTCTGTGTATAGGGTAGAGCAATCACTTGTAATGGCAGAGGCAATCATCAAGCTATCGAAATATGAGTGATAATGCTTTATAGCGATATCAATGATAAGTGGAATGATTTGTTGATAGGCGATTTTCTTCTTAGTGCTTGTATGCTTTGCTTCTTAGTGGTGTCGTCTGAGGAGTAAGCATAAATAAGAATATTGCTATCAAAAAATATTCTATCGCTCATTAGCATCATCGCTATTAAATTTAAGATCCTTAGTGGTTATACTGATAGCATCAAAAGTTCTTTCAGTTGCGTTTGATATTCTTTTGGTACTTTAATAATGCCACTCTCAACGTTTGCAGTAAACACTATTATAGGCATAGCCTACCCCTTTATTAAGAAAAACTTTATAATTTTAAGTTGTTATTGTTCTATTCTAGCATGCTAATAAATTGTTCAATTGGCAATTCATAAAGCTCGCTACCAAAACGATTAATTAAAATACCAGTTTGTGGGTCAACTACTAAAATAGTTGGTACCCCCATAATCTGGTATTTCTCTTTTAATAGCATGTAAGTTGGATTATTTTGATTTGTTGCATCAACTTTTAATTGAACAAAGCGGCAGATCGCGGCTTTAACTTGGGGGTTTTCAAAAATTTGGCGATCAATAGCATGGCAAATTGAGCACCAGTCAGCGCCACAATCAATTAACAGTAGCTGTTTTTGCTGTTTGGCTAACTCTAAGGCTTGATCATAATCATTCATCCAGGCTGAGCAGGCCTGAGGTGCTTGGGCAAAATAATTTAAGTAAATAGTTTTAGTGCCTGTGACGATACTTATAGTAATTAGGGTTAGTCCTATGATATTCTTGGCCCAGCGCCATAATTTACTGTCATCGCTAGAAATATTTTGTAGATAGTAAATCCCTGCTCCTAAAATTAAACCAACTTGTAGTCCTTTGATTGCTAAAGCGGGGAGAATGTTATTTAAGAAATAAAGGCCCATGCCAAAGAGCATCCAACCAAATATTTTTTTGATTTCTACCATCCACTGTCCACTTTGGGGCAAAATATTAATCGAGCTGGAGAATGTTCCAATAATTAGCAATGGCAAGCTTAGACCTAATCCAAACACAAATAACATTAGAAAACCTAAAAATTGGTTGCCAAGGGTGGCGACAATTGTGAGTAGGAGTGCTAGGCCTGGTGACAGGCACGGGGAGGCAATGCTGCCACTAATGACACCCATCACAAAAGCAGAAGCTAGGGAGCCCCGCTTGTGGTTAACGGTGCTATTTTGCATGAAATTTGGAATGTAGATTTCATACCAACCAAACATTGACCCACCTAGATAGCTTAAAATAGTAACGATCAGTAAAATAAACCATGGGTTGATCAATAATTGTCCAAAGAGGTGTCCTGTGCTAGCAGCAATTAGACCGAATGTCGCAAAAGTGGTGGCTGTGCCCAGAGAATAGCTTAGTGATAGAATAAAGCTGCGAGCCATAGAATTGCTACCTTGAGCCTGTAGAACCCCAGCTGTAATTGGTAGCATGGGATAGATGCAGGGGGTTAAGCTCATTAAAATCCCCATTAAGTAAATTAAAGCTAAGCGTAAGGTTAGTGAGCTACTATTGGTTAATTTAGCTTGTAAAAACTGGCTTAAGCTGGTTTTGGGTGACAAGCAGCTAGGTCTAGTACTGTTTGGCAAATCTGTAATGGGTGATTCGTTCAGATTTGATATGTTCTGGTTTTCTCTAGTTATCTCAGCTTGTGGTGTAAATATAGCCAGTGGAAAAATTTTAATTTGAGGTGACTTACTTTGATTGGTTAAGAAGTTAAAGTGTAGGTGAGCATCTACTACTGGTTGATTGGTTGGGTTTTCGATTTTAATTTTAATTTCAAAACTTTCATTCCAAGTTGGTTGTTCATGGAACTGAGTGTCAAACTTACTGGTTGGATTTTTGCTAGCTTGCCATTCTCCCAATTTCAGAATTGGTGTATCTACAGACAGGCTAACACTATTAGCATAAATTTTTTGACCCGCTTTTAAATTGATTTCTAAAATTAAATTGGCGCTGTGATCCGTTTGTTCTGTAATTTCTAAGTTAACTTGTGGAATGCGGTCTTGGGCCAAGATATGGCTTGAAATAACTAAAGAACTTGTGATTGCGAGTAGTTGTTTGAGATAATTATAGATCATTTTTCTACCTAACGATTGCATTTTTGGTGAATTTGGCTACAATTTTCTTATCCATTATACGATGGATTATAATTTTGTCTGTGAAAATTTTGTGGGGCTGTAGCTCAGTTGGTAGAGCGCATGGATGGCATTCATGAGGCCACCGGTTCGACCCCGGTCAGCTCCACCAGTTTTATGTTGTTAGCGTGCTATGATTGGGGCATATTTTATTAGTGTTAGCGCAAAGTGATAAGTTCCGGTTTTATAGTAAAATGGTAGGCTCTGTTGATTTTTTCAGATGGAATTAAATTTTAAGGGTAAAATTAATCTACGCTTACCACGTCATTGCGAGCGTAGCGCGGCAATCTACTTAAAAAGTTAAAAAAGTAGATCGCCACACCCCTAAAGGGGTTCGCGATGACGTAAAACAAATCGAATTCTATTTTGGTAAACCTAAAAAACTTCATAGCAATGTTTTTCATAAATCTACTAATGATGACACATAGCCATGATGCTTGAGATACGTCTGTAAGTCCAATTTAAAACTATTAAATACCCTAGTAATCACTCCAGATTTTAGATCAAAACTAAGTTTGCTAACATTATGCACTCGAATTAGATAGATCAAAACTAATTGCTGAATCAATGATAAACCATCTTGTAAATCTCTTGGTACAGCAAACGTTTCAACATCAAACATTTTAAACGTTTTATCCTTATAAACTACCGCCAACCTTTGTCCATCTGGACTTGCAGCAATTTGCTTAATGTAACCTAATTTATTTGATGAAATATTATACCGTTGTTGGTATTGACCAACAGAATCAGATATATCAACATAGTTTGATGATCGAGAGCTAAGCTTCCAACCATCTACAGTTTGCTGATAAGCCTGAAAGCCACCAGTCTCCAACCTTTCATCTTCAAAAAAAATAAATAATTCTAAACTATTATTAGTCCAAAAAAAATTTTTTACTCCGGATAATTCTAACCAACCTAAAACGGTTACCCCTCCTGAAGCATGTATCAATTTAGGCTCAGCATACTCCAATAGCTCTAGCGTAACAGCCTCCTTAAGATCATTCAATAGCACAACCTGTTCATTAGCCGCAATTTTTTGAAATGCACCATCAGATAAGCTATCTATAATGTGATACCCTGACCATTGCGGACCAGAAACAGTTTTTTCTGCTGCCCAACTAACACTACTCCAACTCAATAAAGCTAGCCCCAGCAAGATAGTTATCATCCCCAAGCCCCCATTTTACTTTAAAATATAGCGCCTTTACCATTAAAGATAACCAATTAGATTAAGTAAAAGCAAGAAACTTATATTGAACTTGCAGCTATTCGACTTGCATTCACACTTTCGCTTAGTGCTAATCGTAGCATCGTCGTCATTGATCAATCTAGAAAATCGCGTTCTGCCGTGATCTTGCTAATCACTCGATGCAATTTATCAACTTCATCTTGCGGATCCTTCTGCTTACTTTCAAAGATCGATTTAGCGCCATCTTCTAGCTGTTTTCTCCAGGCATAGATTTGGCTGGTAGATATACTAAAGTCTTGACACAGTGCAGCAGTAGTTTTTTACCCTTTGATAGCTGCTAGCGCAAAGTGATAAGTTCTCCGGTTTTATAGTAAAATGGTGGTTGAAAAAACAAACCTAATTCTCTTTTGGTAAACCTAAGATTTTACGAGTCTTTTCTGCATTAAATTCTTCATTATGGCTATTCATTAGGTCGTGGATAGCTTCTAGTCTTTCTGCGGCTATAAAAACTTCATAGCCATGTTTTTCATAGCAATGTTTTTCATAATCTGGTTTTGGATCAGTGAGCCCTTGGGTTAAGCATACTAAAAATTTGCGATATCGTTCTCTGATTATGGTGGTAGTCGCTTCTAAGCAAGTATAGGTCTTAATATCTTCATTATCTCTACTGGTATACGCCAGGCCAGCGCCATGATAGAGCGCAATTAATATAAACAAGTGTAGTTTAGACATATGTTGACCTTTTATAAATGTGAAATGTAATAATTAATTTAAAGATTAAAATAACCGCAATTCAATGTCAAAAAACTAAAGTAAAGGATCATTTATTACTGGATTTGATCTTACCAAAAGCTATGTTATAAAATTCTACTAATTTAGTGTTTCTCATATTAACAAAATTGTGCATTGCTGTTGTATCATCTTGTAGAACTTGACGTAAGCCCACACAGCTTTTAGTATGTTTAGCTTTAAAGCGCATCATCCACAACTGGTAATTTAGAGTTGCTGTTCTTAATTTATCTGGGTCGTCTAGCAGTCGCAGGGTGGCTTGATAGTGGGCTAACTCGGCTCTTTCCCATTCTGCAATTGCACGCTGATCTAGCGAGGGGCGGCTATATTTGGTTTCTAACAAAAAAGGATTACTGGCTCTCAGGTTATCGCGATAATATTTTTGGCGAGCAGCGGCTATTTCAGGTGAACTATACCAGGCTGTGATTAGTTTGATGGAGGGGTGCAGGGTCGCTGTTGGGCCTTTAAGGGGTGGCAGGCTATGCCTTTGGGCTGCAGATTGGCTATTTGATATCCAGCAGAATAGAGTTAGCATGAGCAGAGCTTGCTTTAGCATCATTATCTCCCCAATATAGGCTTTAGATTTTGAAAATAAGTATAGCAGTAGCAAAATGTGAAATTCAAAAAGTATAACTTTTTAGCTTATACGGCGCGATTGATTCTAGGTTTAGCTTTAAAAAAATAGGGCCAGATTTCTCCGGCCCAAATACGTAATCTGATCGACTATTTGTTAAAAATTTTGTCAATTTCTTCTATACTAAAGCGAGTATTCTGGCTTTTCATTAGGTTTAGATAATCTCTTAATTTTTCTGTAGCGTAGAGAGATCTAAAGCATCTTCTATCAATTTCTATACTGTTGTTGGGGATGCTTTCGGCTAAGCAGGCTAAAAGCGCTTCATGACGGCTATTGATTATAGCAGTTATTTTAGCCTCATCTTTAAAGTCTGGGTAAATTCGGGTGTTGGTTTCTTTATCCAAATCGATGTATGTCATGCTGGTACTATGAAAAAGTGTAATTAGTGCGAGTAGGTAAAGTTTGAACATGCATTGATCCTTCACGAATATAAAATGTTATAATTAGTTGAAAGTGTAAAATAATTAAAGTTAAGTGTCAAAAAATTAAAGCGTGAAAATAGAAGGTATAAAGTGGTAAAAATTGTGCAAGACTTCATTTTTAACTTTAAAAAAAATCAGCCTTTGGCTACCCAAATTGTTCAAGCGATCGAGCAGCTGGGTGGGCAGGCGGTAGTAGTTGGTGGGGCAATACGAGATTTGCTGTTAAATCGAAATAAAAACATTAAAGATTGGTTGGTTCAAGACTTAGATATTGAAGTTTATGGGGTGACTGCCCAGCAGCTTGAACAGATTTTGCGTCAGTTTGGGCCGGTTCGATTGGTTGGCAAGTCCTTTGGGGTTTATTTGGTAGATGGTTTAAATATTGACTGGTCTTTGCCGCGAACTGATTTGAGTGGGCGCAAGCCAATGGTTATGATCGATCCAGAATTAAATTTTCAGGAAGCTTTTCGGCGGCGGGACTTAACGATTAATGCAATGGGGATTAATTTAAAAACGGGGGAATTAATTGATCCGTTTGGTGGTCAAGTTGATTTGAAAGCCGGTGTTCTGCGCTATGTCGATCGCAAGCTGTTTGCAGAAGATCCATTACGCTTTTATCGTGTGATGCAGTTTATTGGGCGATTTGAGTTTTGGCCGGATGCTGATTTAGATGAGTTGTGCTCACAGATGAGTTTGTTACAGGTTTCTAAAGAGCGCATAGAATCTGAATTTGAAAAACTATTTTTAAATTCTAAGTCACCCTCTCTGGCTTTGGTTTGGTTGCAAAAGATTGGACGATTGAAAGAGATTTTGCCAGAAGTCCATGCGACAATTGGGACTTTACAGTCATCAGATTGGCACCCGGAAGGGGATGTCTTTGAGCATACTAAGCAGGCGTTGGATCTGTCGGCTCGTCAATTTTACAATAGTGATCAAGACAAGTTGCTAATTATGTGGTCAGCTCTGTGTCATGACTTGGGTAAAGTAACACATACAAAACTAGTGGATGGTCAGTATAAAAGTCATGGACATGCGGCTGGAGGAGTGCCATTGGCGCGAAAATTATTAAATCGGATTACAAGCAATAAAAATTTAATTGATGGGGCATGTCGTTTGGTTGCGCAGCACATGGAGCCGTTGGTTTTTATGAAGGGACATGCTAGTTTGGCAGCTTATAAGCGTTTAGCTGTTCGTCTGGCACCGCAAACTATTTCACAGTTAGTTAAACTAACGTTGGTGGATCGACAGGGGAGGGTTGTCGGGGGGCAACTGCCAAATCAGATTGATTTTGGTGTCGATCTGCAATTGTCTGATTTTATCGAACAAGCTAAACTCGCTGGGGTCTATGATGGGCCGGAGAGGTCGGTGCTGTTTGGGCGAGATTTTTTGGATCTAGATCTTGCAGGACCTGAGCTGGGGCGGTTGGTTAAGCAGGCTTATCAGATTCAAATTGAAACTGGTATAACTGACCCGCAGCAGTTAAAACAGCTGGTGGTTGCCCATAAACCTTTTAAAAACAAATAGCTTTTGCTAAGCTGTAACTCTATGTTGTTAGATTTAAAAACTTGAAAAGGAAAACATGGGAGCTGTTACTGCGGGAAATTCTTTATGGCATTTAGTAAGCCAGTCAGATGCTATGACTTGGTTTGTGCTAGGTTTATTGCTAACAATGTCGGTGACGTGTTGGACAATTTTTATCTATAAGGTTTTAGTGTGGAAAGTGCGTTGTCAGCAGCTTAAAGATGCTATTTCGCGTTTGAAAAGTGCTAAAAACTTAGAGGATGTTTTGCATATTGCATCTAAGTTTAGTAATACGCTGGCTGGCTACTTTTTATCTAAAAGTTTATCAGCTTTGAAATCACTGTTGATGACAGAGCGCGGTGGCAAAACAGAGTTAGATGATCGAGAGTGGGATGTGCTGATGTGCAACTTGGACCAAATCATGGATACTGTTATGGAGCGGGAACAATCGTATGTGCAGTTTTTGCCAGTGGCAGCTTCATTGGCAACTTTGATGGGCTTGTTTGGAACAATTTGGGGACTAATGAATGCCTTTGCTGAAATTGGTGTGCATCAGGCTGCTGATTTGTCAGTAATCGCACCCGGGATGGCTGAGGCTTTAGTGGCGACATTGGCCGGCTTAATGGTCGCAATTCCAGCTATCGCAATGTACAATTTTTTAATGGGTAAGTTGCGAACAATTGAGAGACAATGTTTGACACTGCAAGATCGCTTTGTGGTATTATCTGAAAAATTGTTTAATGTTTATCCGGAGTTAGAATAATGCGTATGCGGCGTCGTGGACGTGTTAATCGCTTGCCGCACTATACTGATTTGCCATTAACATCCTTGATTGATACAGCATTTACATTGTTAATTGTTTTTATGGTAGCATCACCCATGATGCAAAGTGCGTTAAAGGTCGCCTTGCCTAAAGCTAGGACTGGTCAGCCGATGGCAGCAGATTCAATTAAACAATTGATGGTTACAATTGATGCGAAGGGGAAATTGGCGGTTAATGATCAAGCTTTGCCTGCTAAAGATTTGGTATCGTATATTAAATCTAAAATTAAACAAACAACTGATAGGCGGGTCTTGGTGCGAGCAGACAAAAGTTTGATTTATGATCGGGTAGTTCAGTTAATAGATCAGATTAATTCAATTGAAGGGGTTCAGTATGTGGCTTTGGCTACAGAACATGCGCCCGCAAAGTCATAAGCAGTTTTGGTACTATGTTGCCGTTAGTTGTCTAACCGGCCACTTGATGTTTTTGATGTTTAGCTTTCGCTATCATGGTCAAAAACCACTAGATTTAACTGTTTTTGCTAATGCGCGTGCAACAGAAGTGATTTTTTTGCCGGCTTATAAAAAAATTCCGGGTGCTCAGAGTAAGTTGGCACAGGGCCGGGTTGGCAAGCCTGCAGTTGGTGATGTTAAAAAGTCGGTGGGGCAAGGAGCAAGGCGTGTTAAGACTGGCGTTGCAGTAGCGAAGCGGTCTAAGCTGGATACTTATGCTGTTCCATCTAAGACTGTTCCAGTTAAGCATAGTAAAAAATTAGACATTGGGTCTAAATCCAAATCATCCGGTCAAGTTCAAGTTAAAAATAAAACTGCTCAGCCAGTTGAGTCTGTGGCTGCTTCTAAACCAGAAGAGCCAGTTAAAGCCGTTAAGCAGCCTTTAAAGATAATTGATCAAGTTGAGCCGGTGGCTGTTCCAGAGCCGGTGGGAGAAGAGGTAAATGAGCCAATTTTGATTGGGCTTGGTACAGACGGCGCAATTGCTTTAGGTCGAGAAGATTTGGCGGCTTGGCAAGCTGCACAGGAGCTTGAGAGTGTCATTGTGCAGTCTTGGCGACCACCAACTGGCTTTAGTAAAGAGTTGGTTTGTCAGGTGCAGTTAATGGTAGATTCGCAGGGACATGTGGCAAGTTTTGAA
>JAHFBM010000009.1:19461-20155 GCA_023250055.1 bacterium
TTAAAAAGGGTTCGGGTGTGCTTGCTTATGATTTGTCAATTCGTCAGGCTCTGCCAAAATTAATTTTTCCGAAGACTGTACAAAATAAGATTTTAATAATTTCATTTAAGCAGTAATTTATATGCAATTTAAGGGGTTGGTGATATGACAAGCAGAATGGGATTGATGATCGGGTTGATTATAAGTTGCTATGGTTATTCCTTGGAATTTTCAGTTGGTGCAAAGCAGCACGCAGCCTTACAGGTTTTAGTAGCTGTTTGTGGCCCAAATCAGGATCATCTATCGGGAATTGCAAATCAAATAGCGCAAGATTTAAGTTTGAGTGGTCAATTACAAGTCAAGGTTATTGCAATTCCAAATTTATTGCATAAAAAGTCGGAGTTAAAGCATTTGGCTGAACATGCTACTCCGGTTGCTTTACTATTAAGTGCGGTGCCGGGTAGAAGATATCAATTTGAGTGGCGCTTGTATGATTTGCTGGAACAGAAAATGTTGGTTGGTAAAAAAACCAGCTTTCAAGGAAGTGTAGCAGAGGTAGCGCATTTAACGGCGGATCAGGTTTGGCAGCAACTAATGGGGCGGCCAGGTGAGTTTACTTCGGTGATCGTGGCGTGTCGCAAGTTGAAAGTGCGAGGCAAAAACCAGCAGCATATTTATGCTTTTCACGCTACCAAGTTGGCTGAAGATCAATTAC
>JAHFBM010000009.1:20165-20679 GCA_023250055.1 bacterium
ATGCCTACGATTAGCCTTGCACCACGTTGGCATTCTAAAAAGGGTTTATTATATTATTCACAGCATACGCCGACTAATGTCAGGTTGATGGTGGTGAATAATCATAAGCAGCATCGTATTGTAACTAATTTTGATGGTCTTAATTTAACCCCGGCGATTTCGCCAGATGGTAAAGTGGTATTATCACTTTCATCAGGTGGTTGTGAGAAGCTATATCAATATGATTTTGAGCGGGGGCATCAGTTAAATCAGTTTGAAGCTTTAACGGACGGTCAAATGTCGGCCATTTCGCCATCATTTATTGATGAGAATCAGTTGGTGTTTTGTGCAATTGATAAGGTGACTAACTTGCCAAGAATCGCATTGTTGAATTTAAAGCAGAAGACAGCTACTTTTTTGACAGGCAAGGAGTTTTGTGTATCACCAGCTTATTGTCCTGCTTTGCAAAAAATTGCTTATTGCAAGCGGGTTAGAGGTGTTATGCAGGTTTTTTGCTATGACTTGAAGCGCAAGG
>JAHFBM010000057.1 GCA_023250055.1 bacterium
CGAACATTGCCTAAATTAGCTCTTTGAAAGTTAGATTGATTGAATTTTGATGAAGTGATATTGGATCTTTGTAGGTTGGCTTGAAACAAATTAGATTGATCTAGAACTTCAAAAACTAGCTCAGCGTTTTCTAAATTGCATCCAGGACAGTTTCTGGTTTCAATTAATTTAGCAGCCTGATGGGGGTGTGCTCGTTGTAAAATACTGCCAAAGGTTGTACTTAAGACCCCTTCATATGGCAAATCAGATTTACCTGAAATAGAGCCAACTAGCCCTGCTGTAATTATCGATAAAATTAATTTGTGTTTCATAATAACCATCCCCGTCTCCTAATATTTCTATTATTAAATTAATATATTTGGTTGTGCTAATTCAATGGTTTATCTAAAATAAGATATTAAAAAGCTGAAAGTGCTCAAAAGTGACAAAATTTAAATTAATATTGGTGTTAGGTGGCTTGCTTGGGCAGAGTCAGGCATTGTTGGCAAATAGTGGCTACAATCGAAACTTTGTAGGGCTACTAGAGATGGTTTATGGAGTGGGGTATTTGTCGCAAGGTGGCTGGGAAGATGTTAAGCTACTTTTTGATGGGGTTCAGCTCTCAGGTCAGAAGGTTTTAGATGTAGGTTGTGGAGTTGGTGGCCCGGCCTTAGATCTGGCACGTGAATACAACGTTCAAATTTTAGGTGTGGACCCAGAGTCTTGGATTGTGATGGAGGCTAAAAATCGCCTAGAGGCCGTGAAAGAGCCGTTGCGGGGAAGAGTTAGCTTTGCTTTAATGCCAGATCCTTTGAGCTTTATGCAATTTGCGCCGGCGGAATTTGATATCATAATTAGTAAAGAGGCGATTTTGCACGTGCCAATTGAATCCAAGTTGGCCTATTTTAAAGAGGTTTTTAGAATTTTAAAGCCTGGTGGCAGCCTGATTATTAAAGATTGGGTTTGTAGCCGGCCATTTACTGACCAGACTAAGCAGATGATGACTGATGCTGGTGTGCCATTTAATCTAATTAGCTTTGACCAATATCAGGAGCTATTAGGTCAGGCTGGCTTTGAAAAGTTGCAAGTTTTTGATGAAACTTATCAGTATATTAAGTATTGTGACCAGAATATTCAGACCGTTCAGGATAAAAAAGAGGATATTATTAAAAAATTTGGTGAAAAAGTATTTGAAAATACTTCTGTTGGCGGCTGGAACCCGTATAAGCAGGCTTTTGTGAATCGTGAAATCCAGGTAATGAAAATCGTCACTAGACGTTAATAAGTTAGGTTGTGTTATGAAATTAATTAAATTAGGTGAGCAGCAGATATCTGTAGCTGAACTATTAGAGATGTCTGAAAAAATGTTTGGGGGCTTAGTCAAAGCGGTGGTTGATTTAAAGCAGGGTTTGATGTTAATTGATGCCGAGCTTCATGCTGACCAAGAGTTAGTTTTATTAGAAAATTATGGTTCAGACCAGAGCTATTTATGGGGTATCAATTTGCATCCGGATAAATATGGCACAAATGAGTTTGTGGAGTTTGATTCTATGATAAATATGCGCCCAGCCTGGAACAATTTATCACGTGGTGTAGACAGTCTAGTAACACAGGCAGAGATTGTTAGTATGGTTAAAAAAATGGTTAAGGCATGATTTTTGTAATGCCGCCCTTTATGGTGCATAAGGGGTTAACTATGGAGCGTTGGACTAAATTTTCACTTTGTGAACAGCTTGCGAATGTAGGATGTGATATTGATCGAGCAATTCGCTGGAGGGATAAAGGTGATTTAGTTGCTAGTCGGCAGGCTTTTGATCGGGCATTAGAATTGTTAAGTATTACACTGTTGGATCCTAAATATCATGGGCAGAAGCGAATGAGAGAGCTGTATCGTACACGCGAGCTACTAATCGATTATTTTGTATATGATAATGTATACAAAACAACCGATCAAATTTGGACCAACTATTTTTGGGCATTTAGTTATGCTGCAGCTAAGCAGCGGGCTAATCGCCAGTTATTTGATAAATCGGTTTAAACTCTTGATTTGTGCTAAATAGATTAGTTCTAAGTTGGCTTGTAGTCGTTTGATTTTTGCAGAGTCACCAGATTCTAAAATATCTTTAATCTCAGTTTCTAGTTCTAGCATTGCTATTTTGTTTCGGGTATCAGCTGCCATTCCTAAAATACTAGAGATCATGCCACAGATTGAGCTAGAGACAACCGCTGGATTATTTGGTTGTGCTAATACTTTGCCGAAATGGCCAACTAGATTAGCAACTTTGCCTAAAGTTTCAGCGCTAGTTTGATCTTCTTTCCCAGCGGATAAATTTAAGCAATTAATTAATAAACAAGCTATAAATAAGCTGCGCTGCATTTTGATTTCCTTTTTTATATAAAGTAAATTTTAACTACAGCGCAGCTTATTTGGTTTTATTTTAATGCGTCAATAAATTATTCTTCTTCACCGCCCAAATCATCTTGGTGTCCATCAATTTCATCTGAATCTTTTTCAAAAAATGTTTTTAGACGCTTGGCACGAGACGGGTGGCGTAATTTCCGCAGGGCCTTAACCTCAATTTGACGAATGCGTTCTCTGGTTACCGAGAAGTCTTTGCCAACTTCTTCTAGGGTATGTTCAGATGCAACATCGATTCCAAAACGCATTTTTAGAACTTTTTCTTCACGTGGCGTCAATGATTTTAAGACTTCTCGCACGCGTTCCTTTAAATCATTGTTGGTAACGGTATCAACCGGAGAGAAATCATTCTCATTTTCAATAAAATCCTTGATTGAAGCATCTTCTCCATCACCTACCGGGGTTTCCAGAGACAATGGCTCTTTGGAGATCTTAATGATGTTTTTGATTTTTTTCTCGTCAATGCCCAGCTCTTTGGCAAGTTCGGCATTAGATGGTTCATGACCATGTTCTTGCAAGAAAGTATGTTTAATTTTATTAATCTTGTTTAAAGTCTCTACCATGTGAACAGGTACTCGAATTGTTCGAGATTGATCTGCAATTGCACGTGTAATCGCCTGCCGGATCCACCAGGTGGCATAGGTTGAAAACTTATAACCACGTTCAAATTCAAACTTTTCCACCGCCTTCATCAAACCAATGTTGCCTTCCTGAATTAAATCTAAGAAGTGCAGGCCGCGATTAATATATTTTTTGGCAATATTAACTACCAGGCGTAAGTTGGCATTCGCCAAATCATCTTTGGCTTGCTTATCCATGACTTGGCCGGTCATGAATTGGGTATAATAATGCTCAATTTGAACTTTGGATAGCCCCATTTCACTTTCAATATTGTGAATAGTTTTTTTAGCAGTTCTAATTTGCTTGTCTAGTTCATCTACTTCTGCTTTAAACTGAGTAGGATTGCTTTTCTTAGTTTGAGCTTTAAATGAGTCTAATTCTGTTAGGTATTTAGCGATTGCCTGTTCTCGCTCATGGATCTTAAGAAGCGATTTTTCAATTCTTTTACCAAGCTTTCGAATGAACTTATTGGCAAAGCGAATAGCCTTAATTGCATCGATTGCAGCCAATTTATTTTCTTTAACCTGATCCAGCATCTCTTTTTTGTTTTTAGCTGTAGCGGGTTTAGCTTTAAATTCTTGATAAATCTTAGGCTCATTAGCAATTAATTTTTGAACCTTTTCAACTCCTTTGATAAAGGCCATTTTCTCTTCTTCTAGTTTAGGAAGGTTCTCTTCATCAAACTCTGAGAATTGAATAATGTCTTTAAGAGCAATATTGTCACTGACAACTCGCTCTTTAATCCCAATTAACTCTTTGGCCGCAAATGGAAATCGGACTACAGCATCCACTGATAAAGCCTTACCTTCAGCTATTTTATCAGAAATAATGGTTTCGGTTTTTTTATTGAGAAGCATGAATTTGCCAATGTCTCGCAGGTAGGCTTTAACACCATCAGCGGCTTGAACAGATTCATTGATGCGCTCTTCATCTTCGGCTTCTTCATCCTCATCTTCTTCGATTTTTTCATCTTCAATAATGAGTTTAGGGGTACCCTTGGCGAGGTGATCCTCTTCATTATTGATTTTGTTAACATCTGGAGATGGGTCTAGTTCATCTTCCATAATTAACTCAATATGATTTTTCTCCAAAGCCTTGAGAATTTCAGAAATTTCCAGCTCGGTCAGATCATGTTTGTTGCCAAACTCAATAATCTTTTCATAGGCGACAAATCCGCGGCTTTTACTGCTTTGGATTAGCTCTTCTAAGAATTCGTTACGCAAGTCATCGGTATTAATTGCCACAGTTTTTGCAACTTTTGCAACTTTAGATACTTTAATAGTTGCCTTGGTGGCGGATTTTTTGGTTACCATTATCTAGGGCTCCCGTCGATCATTTCGGTTTTTAAAATTTGAAAATTTTCGATAATCTGTTTTACTTTAGCCGGATCAGATTTTTCCTGCATTAGCAGGCTTTTAATGTGGCTGGTAATATTTTTCCAATGTTTTTGATGAAACTGTATTAAAAGTTGGTTCAGATTATCACCTATCTTATCATTGTAGGATAATAAATTCTTTCTGACAAATGATTGTTTTTCAGAGTCTAAATTATTCATTAAATTTTCAAATGATACATTATTTGAGCTGTTTTTCAGATTGATTAAAATTTGCAGGATCGTTTTTGCATTCTGGTCCAGATAACTAGCCAGATAATAATATTTGGGTTGAAATCTTTCTGGGTGACTAATCATAGCTGTAAATAATTGATCTTCTAGGCTTAGTTCGCTGTGACTTGTAACTGGTCTAGGTTCTGTTTCATGGGTTTTTAATTTAAGGGACTCAATTGGTAGCCCTAAGGATCTAGCCGCTTCTTGAATCAATAAGTTTCGCTTAATGGAGTCGCTGACTTTGCTAATTAGCTCTAATAGTTTTTGTGAAGCGTCAACTTTTTGACTTAAGCTGTAACTAGTAAAGGTTTTAGCCGATTTATCAATTACAAATTGATAAATTTCAGAGGCATCTTTGATTAATTCATTTAGATTTCCAGATCCATTTAAATAGGATGCGGGATCTTCATTTTTGGGTAATTGCAAAACTTTGATTTCCAGATTGGCGTTCCAGCAGAGTGTGGCCAGCTTTTCTACGGCTTGGATGCCAGCAGGATCACCATCATAACAAACATATAATTTGTTAGTTAGGCGTGAAAGCATTTCGATATGTTCATTTGAGCAAGCTGTACCTAGGGTTGCAACACAGTTTTTAAAGCCAGCTTGATACATGGCTATGCAGTCGGTATATCCTTCGACCAAAATTACGGCTTGGCCCTGCTGGATGGCCTTTTTGGCTAAATTTAAGCCAAATAATGTTGCTCGCTTATTAAAATTGGCATGTTCATGAGAGTTGTAATATTTTACGCGATCATCTTGTGGTCTGAAGATGCGTCCGCCAAATCCGCAACAACGCCCCAAATGGTCATGGATCGGGAAGATGATGCGATCTTCAAATCCAGAATAGTAAAACTGCTGATTCTTAGCAATAATATGAGCTTCTAATAGGTCGTCAGCTAAAAACCCCAGGCTTTGAACATGTTTAATTAAAGCAAGCAAGGCGGGCTGGCCTTTGGGAAAATATCCTAAATGAAAGATTTTTCCAGTGGTGAGGTCGATGCTGCGATCTGAAATATATTTTTGGGCATCTGCGGTTTGAGCTAAATTGGATGTACACCATTCCATTACGATTGTGCATAATTTAAAATATTTTTCTTTAGCATCGATGGAGTTTTTCATTTCAGCTAAATTAGTCTCAGGTAGCTCTAGTTGGAATCGCTCAGCAATAAACTTGGTGGCTTCAATTTGGCTATAATTTTCAATTTGCGCAATAAAGCCA
>JAHFBM010000010.1 GCA_023250055.1 bacterium
ACTGGATCAACCTCTAGTTCAGTTGACAAGGCCTATCTATACCAACACGCTGTCGCTGATCAGGTCGGACTAGGCAACTTAAAAATTAAATTCGGCTACTTATTAGGAAATAAAAATAATTTTAAATTCAAAGTCGGTCCAATTTTAGAAATACCAACTTCTACTGCCATTCATAAAGGCTTAATCGGCTCTGACTTTAAGGACTACTATCCGACCCCCAATTTAGATCTGCACGCTATTTCAAATTGGATAAGTAAACCTGAAGATCCAGCTAATCAAGCTCAATTCAAAAACTTTGGTATTAACTTTTTAGAACTAGCATCTAAACGCTTAGGCGCATTGGTTCTTGCCAATGATTTAGGAAATTGGCGACACTGGACCACCGGTTGTTTCTATGACACCAAAATTGAAATCAACCCAAATACATCACTGCTAAGTTCTGGCGAGATTCTACTAATACTGCCACATGCTGAAAAACGCTTTTTTAATCAGATCAAACAAGCCAGTGACTTTACAACTAGCGCCTTGGAAACTACCGACGAAGATCTGGCAGCTCAACGATTAGAATTTTTAAATCAAAATTTAATCAGCACCCTTTTTCCCAATATTGCACTTGCCAAAGTTAAACCTGGTTTAGAGTTTCAATTTAGCGCCGGACCAATATTTGAAGCCGGCGGCTACCAATTTCATATCGGATATAACTTTTGGCACAAAATGGCCGAGCAGATTAAAGCTGCTAGCTCACCCATGAGCACTATTTACCCGCTAGATCTCAACAATGCAATTACCGCACCTGCTAGCCAACATCGCTTATTTACTAGATTTAGCTATCGCAAAGTCACGCCACAAAGAATCTGGACCACCAGCTTAGCTGGTGACAGTACTGTTAATAGTCATGGCATTGGCAAAGATGCTACTTTGACAATAGGACTATCGATTGATTTTTAACCTCTCTTAAAAAAAGGAGCAATATGCTTATCCAAGTTATTTTACTAATAATTTTGGGAGTCAACTCAATAACCTCTCAGGCCCATATTGAACTATTAACCTTTCAAAATAAAACTATTCACGACCTAGATGGCATTCCATATATGATTGATGGGTTCGCTATCCATGACATGCTAGTTGTGATTCGCAAAGCGAATTTAATCCATTATGGCAAAAAAATTAATAACCAATTAGTTGGAGACTATCCCTACAATAATCAAAAATATTCTATTCACGAATTAAGCCTACTTGAAAAGCAGGGCATTAACAGCGCCAATCTAGAACCAATTTTAACTCAAGCCAAATATGATTTTGTATCCATCACTCAAGCCTTCATCAAAGATATTAAAGCTGCTAAAAAATTAATTCTAAGCCTGATGAATGAGTTTTGCGAACGGCGTAATCGCCCCAACAGTTTAATTCTGTCATGGACCAGAACCAATGGTGACAATGAAGCCCAAGTTTTTAGCCAGGTAATCACTAATTTTCAAACTTATGATGTGTTTCTAGATGATTTAACGCTATTCTTAAAAGATCTTATTAACAGTTGCCCAAAGGCTAGACAGCAGTACCAAGAATGGACCAAAAAACAACAACTCTTTATGGAACAGTAGAACGTTTTTTATTTCAAAGTAACGAAAATGGTTTTGCAGTTGCAATTATAATTGATCAAAAGCAAAACCAAATTACAGCTAAAGGTTTTTTACCAAACTTGCAAGCTGGCCAGCAAGTCAACTTAACTGGAGACTGGTTGTTCCATCCCAAGTTTGGCAAACAATTTAATGTTACTAGTTATCAAGTTACATTGCCGACTTCAGCCTTGGGGCTCAAAAAATATTTAGGGTCAGGATTAATCAAAGGAATTGGTGCCAGCTATGCTGAAAAACTAGTAAATCACTTTGGTACAAATATCATAGATGTTATTGAACAAACCCCTGATAGGTTATTGGAAGTAGAGGGTATTGGTCCTAAACGCATTGAGCAAATTCAAAGTAGCTGGAAGACTCAAAAAGAGATCTCCAATATTATGATTTTTTTGCAAGATAAAGGCATTTCAAGTGCCTATGCCACCAAAATCTATAAACAGTATGGTCAGTCTTCAATCGCCGTTCTTCAAGAAAATCCTTATCGTTTAGCTGATGAAATTTGGGGAATTGGATTTAAAATGGCAGATCAAATTGCTCAAAAGTTAGGGATTTCACCCGACAGCCCTAAACGAATTAAATCTGCCATCAGTTATGCCATTAATCAAATTGTCGGACAAGGACACCTATACGCAGAGATCAACAAGTTGCGCTCTCAAATATTTGAATTTTTAGAACTAAATGCCCTGGAGCATGGCCCTAAGCTCAAAGCCGCACTTCATGAACTACACCAAGCTGATGTCATTAAGGTTGTAAAAGAAAATGATCAACATTTTGTAACCCTATCCCAATTTTTATTTACTGAAAAGGCAATTGCTAAGAAGATTCAACTTTTGCTTAAATCGCCGGTTGTTCATAATTTTGATTACCAAAAAATATATCGTCAATTAAGCCTGGGAGATAATGAAATCCAGCTCAACGAGCAACAGCAACTAGCAATTATGACCGTTCTAAAACAAAAATTATGTATTGTAACTGGTGGACCCGGTACAGGCAAGACTACTTTGATCAAACAACTTCTAACGACACTTGACCAACATAAATTACAATACAAATTAGCGGCTCCAACTGGGCGCGCTGCCAAGCGAATGTCTGAAGGAACTGGGCGATTTGCAACCACTATTCATCGCTTATTAGAATTTGATGTCAGCACTATGCGATTTACACACAATGAAAGCAACTGTCTGAAAACTCAGTTTTTAATTTTAGATGAAACCTCAATGATTGACACTTTTTTAATGAACTCAGTACTCAAGGCACTTGCAATGGGAACTCATTTAATTTTAATTGGAGATATTGATCAACTTCCATCTGTTGGAGCTGGAAATGTTCTAAATGATCTAATCAAAAGCAATCAAGTTCCATATACCAAGCTCACAGAGATATTTCGCCAAGCTCAGGATAGCCTAATCATCCTAAATGCTCATAAAGTCAACCTGGGTGAGTTTCCCAGTGCCAAACCAATTGAAGGCGGTAAGCGTGATTTCTGGTTTATCAATGAAGCCGATCCAGTTAATCTACCTGCCCATTTAACTAAAATTTTAAAAAGTACTTTACCCAAGTATCACATTTACCCGTCACAAACAGTGGTCCTTGCACCAATGCATCGTGGCAATGCTGGCACTCAGAAACTTAATTTTGATTTACAAGGTCTACTAAATCATCAAATTGAGGCGCCTAGCCTGTCCCACCATGGCTACAAATATCAGGTCGGTGACCGCATTATGCAATTGCGAAATAATTATGATAAACATGTTTTCAATGGTGACATGGGATACATTACAGAACTGGATCAAGCTAAGCGCACCATGATTTGCAAGTTCGACCAACTAGAAGTTGAGTATGAATACAGTGAACTTGATGAAATTACATTAGCCTATGCCATCTCAATTCATAAGAGCCAAGGGTCAGAGTACGATGCTGTCATAATCCCAATCTTCACACAACACTTTATGCTACTACAACGCAATTTACTTTATACCGCCATCACACGAGCTAAAAAATTATGTATACTAATTGGACAAACTCGTGCGGTTGCTCTTGCTGTTAAAAACAGCAAGACAGATGAGCGTAAAACTTTTTTAAAACAATTGTTAAATGGTGATATCCATGTTATTTAAAGCATTAATTTTAATTGGACTTATAAACGCCAATACCATATTTTCTTTTACAATTATGCTTAATCCAGCAGGAGACAATAAACATACTGGCCGCAAATTACATGACCAGTATGAACGTGGTGAAGCATTTCAGTTTGCCAAACAACTAAAATTTGAACTTGAATCACTGGAACCCCAACTTCAAGTTGAGTTAACACATAACCCAAGCCAAACACTGGAGCCGCTACAAGTTGCCAACCTTGCTAACCAGCTAAATGTAAATCTGTTTATATCTATTCACTTCTACAAAGAACATAGCGCTCAACCTCAAGTATTTTTATACCAATTTCAAAATCAGACTTTTTTTTATGCACCATCTCAACATGAACTACATTTTTATCCATATACTCAAGCCTATTTACAAAATTTCAATCTAACCAAGAATATTTTAGGCCAACTACACACGCAGCTCTCCAATGCAAACTATCACAACTTATTTACAATTCATTTGCCGACCGGACTGCCATTCAAGCCATTAGTTGGAGTTGTATCTCCTGGGTTAGGATTGGAAATTGGTTTAAAAAAAAATGGTAGTGGGTCACTGGTTAAGCCAATTGCAAACAGTCTTATCGAGGTGATTCATGAATTTAAATAGATTATCAATCAACTCTATCAAAAGTATCATTGGCCATGTTGTTGCAGGACTAGCTTTTGCGGGGTTGTTTTTTGCTATCCAACAAAATCTAATTCTATTTAACTTTAGACATGAAATTGTTCCAACCAGTACTGACACAACTAATTGCCACAAGCAAAGTGTTAAAATTTATTTTTGGAAGAACCAGCACTGGGAATTTGAAAAAATAGAGATCCTCTGGAGTAACAACTTATCTACAAATCTAACTAACCTAACTCAAGCATGGCTAAACCAACTGGAAGAAGAACATCTAACTAGACATAAAATTACACTTCAGAGTGCAATGGTAAGCCCTAACAATCAAGTCGCCTATTTATCGCTAGATCAACGCCCGTTTCCCAAACAAGCTAGCACACACCAAAAACTATATCTATTTGAAAGTTTGCTGAAAACATTACGTGAAAATAATATGAAGGTGTCGCAAGTGCAACTGCTCCTGCGACACCAAACTTATCTAGATCCTCATTTAGACTTTAATCGACCTTGGCCAATTTCTGGATTTATCAAATAAAATCATTACCTTATAAACCAAGTCGTCGCTCTGAGACCAGCCTTCACGCCTCTTGTTCGTCATAATATCTTTCCATAAGCCGGCCATACCTCACATTTACTGTATCATATATTGCATTTTCTGAATAATTACCTGAGCCCGGCTCCATATGCAGCTCCATGTATCGCAATATAAGTGGTTTAACATAACGCGTATTGGTTGGATCTATCCCAAGCTGCACGGCTAATGCTAGCAACTCTGCCACTAACTTCTTAGGCATCCTTGCCACTTTATTTTCAGCATCATCCAGCTTATCTTTTTCAACTAATCCAATAATTTCAAGCAAACTACTTAATTGCTCTCGTTGTATAGGCACCGTTCCTGGAAGCAATTCTACTGGATCATCATGCAAATCAACTCGCCAAGCTAGCCCATTATAGAAAATATTTAATTCGCCCAGCACATCTAGCACAAATCTCTTAGTAGTTATATCTACACCCCCATTTATACTGATAGCCAACGGCGCCTGCCTCTCCACATCTGTCATAGTTGAACCCAAAGTTCCGCCAGGAATTGTAGCACGCACGCCACCTTCTGCATCAATCGCGGCCTGATCTTCGGGGCTAACTTTAGAATCTCTTGGTACCCATGCTGGCACCATATCTTCATCAGAATCATCCTCACCAGATTCATAATTATAATAATAATAAAGAACATCTTCACCTTCGGGGTCTACAGGTGTTGGCGCAACAGGTGTAGACGCAACAGGTGTTGGCGCAATAGCTACAGGCTCAGCGGGGACTGGTTGACTTTGTTTCTGCCGAGCTTCCCGCTCAGCCCACAAAGCTTTCAAATCAATATTACTCCCAATAATAAAGCTAGAAGCTCCAATTACCCCAATTAAAAACATAATTTCTCTAAATCTTAATATAATCATAAGAGTACCCCTCATTAAAAACGACCATTTATATTGATTATCCTAGCAAAACATGACAAACAATCACAATATTCAACCTTCAATCTCAAGATAATCTTGATTTAGACCTATTTAACTAGATAAACTTAACCTTAATGATAATTTAAATTAATTAAAGGAGATAAGAATTATGAATTTTAACTTTTCGGATCAAACTAAGGGTATTTGCTATCTAGCCGGCGGCTTAATCGCCTTGTTCTATACTTTTGGGTGGTTTCAAGCTCACCTATACTATCTAATGTTAACAGGTGCAATTGTAGCAACAGCCTATGGCTTTATTAAATCCGGACTGCTATTATATGTACAACACTTAATTCAGTCTTTTACCATCACTAAGCAATAGGATTTCATGCCATTTAAATTATCCCAGAATACCAAAAACTTACTCCGCCTAATTTTAGGCGCTTATGCAATTTATATCTTCTTTGTTCTGCTGGCTAATTTAATAATTCCAGAGTTTCTGGAATATTGGAGTGTGTTATGGCGCCCAATCTACTTACCATATGATATATTCAATCTTATTCGCCAAATAATTATCAAAAAATAGCTCTGTTAAATTTAAACTGAACTTTTCTTTTGCAATTCCTGAACCTGCTCAATGCTCAGTCCTATAATTTGAGAAACAGTTACAATATCTAAACCAACTTTAAGAGCATTAAGAGCTAATTGTTCCTTAGCACGAGCCTCACCACGAGCCTCACCACGAGCCTCACCACGAGCCTCACCACGAGCCTCACCACGAGCTAGCCCTAGCGCCTCTGCCATTTCCAACTGTCCAACAGCTGATCGCATCGCATCTAGGTACCGATCATATGCCTCTAACTCTTTGACTGACCAATTACTTTGGGCTAATACGCCTAAAGCCACTTCTAGCTCCTGCTCTTTAAATGACTCTGGCGCCGACTGCATTATTCCAGAATACTTAAGCAGATAAATCCATTTATCCAAGGTCGTTTGCAACTCAGCCTCTTGTTTATAAAATTTATCTAATTCTATAAAATGAAACTCCAAATGATGTAGCTCTCGAACATAGGTCTCACCATCTAAAATAAAATGGTGGGTTAGATACTTAGGGTTTTCAAAAAGTTCAAAATCTAATATGCCCACAAAGATCACTGGGACCAACTCATTATAGCCCTGTCCAAAACTTAGCTGACGTCCCAGTGCAAGTGAACTATAATATTGCGCCCTAGCGGCATAATACTTTTGTGGAACAACCTGCATCTCCACAATATACTGGTTACCGGATTGGTCTGTACAACGCACATCTACAATCGACATTTTAGATAAGGGGGTATCAGGCACATTGGTTGGATCATTAATTACAACATCAATAATCCTAGATCCTCCTACCCGCTCAAGGACACTATTTAAAAAACTAATTAACACCTCTTTATGTGCAATGTTTCCAAATAGCTTCTTGAACGCAATATCTGATTTAGCATCTAAATAAACTACCACTTTTCCTACTCCTTAAACCGTCTTTCTACACTTGTACCATCTGCCACAGATGCATTAGGCTTCTCTAAATTATATAAATGACATAGCTCATCTCGATTCACCATTAAACGTAATGGCGCTGCAATTGGCACTCCAATTCTGCGCAATTGCTCGACAATTTCCAGCCTAATATCGCTGGCAATATCCCACTGATTTAACACATTAATAGAACTTAAAAATCCTCGCACCATAAAAACATACCCTGAATCGCCAAACTCATCTAAGCGAATTACTGGAGCTGGAGATTTTAACACATTCAAGTTTTCACTAAGTACCTTTTGCAAGACAATTTTAACCTGCTTGGGGCTAGCGCTGTATGGTACAACAACTTTTAAATCATCAAATGCAATAAATCCCCTGGTATAATCCCAATTATACACAGCTGACGTTGTGATCTTAGAGTTAGGAACCACAATGCTAACACTGTTTTTACGTCTAATTAAAACTGAACGAGGTGATATTTTGCGCACTACTCCAACAATGCGATCATCAACTTTAATAAAATCACCAATCTTAACAGTCCGATCTAGCAAAATAATAAAATATGAAATAAAGTCATTTACCGGATCCTTAATTGCCCAAACTAAGCCGAATGCCAAAGCGCCAATGATATAGACAATCAGGCTACCCAAGTGGATTGCGCCTAGCCCCAAAAATATCGCAACCAGTACAATCAAATATTTACTAATTGTTGAAAAGGTGTTTTGGGCTCCACTGTCAACTAGCAATAGTGAGAAAATTCGCTGTAAAACAAACTTATCAAAAAGCCATGCTAGCCCAATTCCACCAACCAAATACATTACAACTGTCAACAAATCTCCCGGAGTAAGTGGCGTTAGCTCATTATTCTTTAAAATATGAATCGGCAAATCATAGTCTAACCAAGAATATAAGCTACTAAGCTGAACAGCATTGCCCCAGATCTTAGCTAACAACATAAAACTAAGTGCAAATACTAAGAAATATAATGTAACAATAAATAAACCATACCAAGTTCTAGCACTTTTAAACCGCTCACGTGCACCAACATCTGTAGAATAAAAAAAGACGTAAGCCGACATTTTACGAATCTGCAACTGCACCCAGCGAGCTATAATTAAAAGTAAAATTGAAAAAATCACGCCCCAAAATGCAAATGAAACCAACTTATTAAATCCCAAAATATACGGATCACTCACCACCATCATCATAATAATGCCGGCAATTAAAGGATAATAATATTGTGTAACATAAATTCGCACCAACTCCCACACTGCGCCATATTTGGGGATTAAACCAATCAGCTCTTCTTTGCTGATCAAGAAGATAATGGCGGCACGTAAAATGACAGAATATAGTGCCGACAATACTTTAGGCAAGTCAGATTCATATGATACCAATACAAAGGCTTCTCTGAAACAGAAGATCACGATGGTCGTATAAAGCAGAAAGACCAGCACTCTCACAAATCGCTCATCGATTTGATCAATTCGATATAACTTAAATGATATTCGATGGGCCAAAATAGATAAGTATGGAATTGAAATCAAAAGCACTAATTCCTGCAATGCTAAGTTTGTAATAATACCAAACAACACCAAACTAAATAAACTCAGCCAAATACAAACCCCGAATAGGCTGTCGCTTAAAACTTCTATTACAACTAAGGATAAGTTCCAAACCAATCCAAGATCGGCACCCTGTGATCGCCAGCTTTGCAAATTAGCTCTTAATGGAACCAAAAGCAGCTTTATCAACAGAAACACTAAAACTAATAAACATAGAATTGCTAACCAGTATAACAGTTGAGTTGGGTGACTAATCAGATCTTGCCAGAAAGATGCCAATTCAAACTGCTGCCAACTAGCGTTTAATAAGCTAAGCAAATCTGTAGTAAAAACTTCCAAATTTGGAAAAACATTCTTTAAATTCTCCCAAGAAATCGCATGCTCAGACCGCTGTAAAAACATACCTATTTTGCCCAAGCGACTATCTACCATTTCAATTTGGCGCAAAATGTCCTGCTCTTCACCAATAATTAATGAATAAGTGTCAATCAGACGCCGATTGAAATCCATGCGCCCCTCCAGCAACCGCTTAGAATTATCCAGCATTGCCATAATTTGCTGATAGGTCTGCGCATCGTATTTTTCAATCAATTTAGAACTACTATTAATTGCACCTTGAATCCGCAGCTCTAAATTTGCCAATGACTTTGAAAGACTATTTAAGTTTTTAGACGCTAACTCTAGTTTATCACGATAGCTAGAGATAATTCGCTGGCCCTCGAGCTTATTATTTAAGTATTTAGTTTTTTCCTGTTCAATTGTGCCATCTAAACGCAAATTGGTTTGTGAAATCTGGTGCCAAGAAGTAATAATCTTAACCAGGACCTCTTCCGCCACCAACCTTATTCGCTCTAAAGTTTTTTTAGACTCTAAAATATCAATCTGGCTATCAATTGACAGCACTCTTTCATTCAAATATGCCAACCGATAAATCGATATCTCAGCTTGAGAGCTCTCAGGATCAAACTTCCAACTAGATAAATCTTGCAGAGAAGGCAGCTCGACCTGCGCTTGGTTCATCACTTTATCGAACTGCTGCTTTAACATGCGACGGTCATAATTTAGATGTCTAATTTCTTGAGAAATACCAGCTTGCTGACCTGTAGCATTAATTCTTAGCTTAGCTAATTTTTCCTGTGCAGCGACCACCTCCGCCTCACTAACACGTAATGATTTATCAATTCGCTCAATATCAAGACTTAATACCGAACTCTTGTTATTGGAAATCTCTAGGCGCAGAGCCAAAAGCCCCAATTGATAGCCTAAATCCTTAATTGATAATTCTAACCATTCCTTTTTAACAGCTAATAATTTAATTTCAAAATCTAATAGTTTTGCCTCTTCAGCTAGTCCCCAATTGCCCCCTGAAACTAAGTCTATCTTCTTAGAATTTCCAAAAGTTGCTTGCTCATGCTCTTTGTCCTTTAACTCTTTACCAACTGTAGCTAATTCATTCTTAGTATCTTCTTGCCCCTGCTTCACCACTAACAACTGCTCACGCAACTGATTAACCAGCTCATTGGTCTGCAATGATTCATGATAAAGACTCTGTAAATCTGCAAAGGAATATACTGAACTAATCTCTAATCGAGCTGACTTAAAATTTGGCTCCTTCAGATATCCATCCAGAACAGTAATATGCGTCTCGATAGTCTGCAGCTGCTTTTGTCGCAGTAGCTGCACATCCAAAAGCAGCTGTGAAATTTCATTTAAAATACCTAGTGCAATGCTATAATACTCACGGTCTAAGCCTTTAGATTCAGCTGCTTTTTGTTTAAAATCAGCAATCAAAGCATTATTCTTGTCTAACTCCAATTGCACATTAGATAGTTGCTTTTTAGCCTCTTCAGAACTTAAACGGTCATACTCCTGCTTAAGTAGCTCTAGTGCATGCTCACGCTTCGGCAAATCTCCTACAATTAAAACTTTTTGCTCAACTGGAAAGAAGTAATCCAAAATATTTGCCTGCACAGGAATAACATGCAGCGTAAAAACTAAAGTTCTAAAAACAACTTGCCACACTTTCTTCTGATTCAATTTCATCATACTGTCACCATACTTGTTACACTTAGACTACCCATCCAATCAGAATCTATCTGATTTATCCAGCCTATTAATAACTGTTCAATCTCATGATCAATTACCACAACCTGCAGCACCTCTAATGGCAACTGCCCAATTTGATACATCCGTATAATCTGCTTAGAATTAGTTTTTGCCAGCTCTGGAATAAATCCCATAGCCCCCAGAAGATGACAGACCAGTAGTCGTCGCCGTGACTCCGTCCAATCTATTGTATCTTGATTTAGAATAAAGTTTAAAAGATTACTGGCAGCTGGCATAGCCGCTCCTACTGCTATTCCCCAAACTGATAATTTTATAACTTGTTGCAATAAACTTAGCTTTTCCCAACGACCTGCCGGCACGGCCAGCAGTTCAACTTGAGATATTTTTATTATACCACGATGATCTTCTGTCTTAAGGCAAACTCGATAACCTGGGTGCATTCTGGCTATTAAGCTTGATTTAATACTAGGCAAATCAAAGCGTTCGCCGGCATCAGATAAAACAGTTAACTTAGCTTTATTTGGTAAATAACTTTTTAATACAATCCCGCTGATCATCTAGGGCCACCTTCTTTTGGCAAATTAAATCTTTTTAAAAATTCTAAAGCGGCCCTAGACTAAATTACAATAAAATTAAGCTCTAGACTTCAAGAACTGAAATACTACCGTACTCCAATTTTCCATCAAACCTGCGAAGCTCTCGCACTCGGACAGCGTTAATAATATACCACTTTTTAGCTCAGAGTTCACTTTAATTTGAGCGCTATCACCAGTTAACAGCAAGACCAGCCCCAAGTGCACTTGCCCAACTAAATTTGAGTCATCATTGAGTACGCCCAACATCTCAACTTGCAAGTTTCCTTGATAATCTACCTCTTCAGCAAACTCTCGACGAGCCCAGTCAAAAATAGATTTGCCCTGCATATCATCAGAACGAATATGACCGCCAATTCCTAAAGAGTACTTACTGCGCAAACGACTTTCAGAGGCCTTGTCAGCTCGTTGCATCAAAAAATACTTATCTTCATGCTTAAAAATCAGATATGGAATAATTTGCTTATAACGCAGATCAGTCTCCATCTCTGGACGAGACAAAAATTGCGCTTGAGATTGAATTAAATCCAGATAGGCTGGCAGATCAACCTCATCCATTCCCTTCAACCCCTGCCAAGTACCATTAGCAAACAAAGTTTGAGTTGATACGACCAAAATATCTTCCTGCGGAATTCCATTTTGCATTGCAGTTTGAGCCTGAATTTGCATACCAATCTTCCCAACTTTAAACAATTTAAAATCATGTATTTTTTTCTGAATTTCACCGTAGCGCAAAACTCAAAGTTTGTAAAATATTGCCCCCGACCCCAAATTCATGATAAACTGCAATTGGATTGCTAATTGTACGAAAGGTTGGATCATGATTATCCCTAGAGATATTACACCCCATTTGCTAAATTTAAGCTCCCAATACCCCATAACTGCGATTCTAGGTCCCCGCCAATCTGGAAAAACAACTTTAGCCAAGAGCAGCTTCCCGGAATACCAGTATGTCAACTTAGAAAGCTTAGATCTGCGCAGGGCCGCTCAAGAAGACCCACGCTCCTTCTTAAACTCATATCAAGGCGGTCCCGGCGTAATTATTGATGAAATCCAGCACGTCCCAGAGCTATTTTCTTATCTGCAGGTCACGGTAGACCTAAATCGCCGACCAGGATTTTTCATAATCACTGGCTCTCAAAATTTTCTTTTACATGCCAAAATCACCCAGTCGCTGGCTGGACGAGTGGCCCTGTTAACCCTTCTACCGCTCACAGTATCAGAACTAAAGAAAACCAATAAATCCAATCTAAATTTAGAAAATCAACTATTCAAGGGCAGCTATCCATCGATCTACGCTCATCAAATAGACCCCCAATCCTGGCTACATAACTATATCGACACCTATGTCGAAAAAGATGTTCGCCAACTACTACAAATTAGCAACACCAGTGCTTTTCAAAGATTTATTCAACTATGTGCTGCGCGAGTTGGAAACTTAATTAATTATAGTGCCCTAGCGCGAGACTGTGATATCAGCCCCAATACCGCCAAGGCTTGGCTCTCAATTCTGGAAACTAGCTATATCATTCGCCTATTAACACCTTACCATCAAAGTTTTAATAAACGATTAATCAAAGCCCCTAAATTATATTTTTATGATACTGGCCTGGTTTGCGCACTTCTTAGAATCCAGTCTCCGGAAGAGCTTTACCTCCATCCAATGCGTGGTGCCATATTTGAATGCTTGATTGTTAGTGAAATTCAAAAAGAACTATATAACCGCAACAATCGATCGCAATTACATTTCTGGCGAGACGTGCAAGGTCACGAAGTTGATATAATTATTGAAAAAGGCTTTCAACAAACTGTTCCTGTTGAAATCAAAGCTAGTCGCACAGCACAAGATGCCCTCTTTAAAGGGCTTATGCAGTGGCAAATTATTTCCAACTATTCTGCCAACTCATCCTATATCATTTATGGTGGAGATGAGCATATTACTCGCACCGCTGGACAATTTCTAGCCTGGCACCAAATTGACAAACTACTTGCGACGATTCTATCTAATAGCACAGGTTTAGATTTTATGCTAACTTAAAATTAAGAAGTTTTTAAACAACTGCAAAGGCAACATAGCCATGATCTATAATCCCAAAGCAATCGAATCTAAATGGCAAAAGTACTGGGAAACTAATCCTTTTCAGACCAAGCCAATCAATACTGGCAAAAAATATTATTGCTTAGATATGTTTCCTTATCCATCTGGATCTGGACTACATGTTGGTCACTGGCGTGGCTATGTTCTATCAGATATTTATGCCCGCATGAAGTGGCTCCAGGGATACAATGTTCTGCACCCAATGGGTTGGGACGCTTTTGGTCTACCAGCCGAAAATGCTGCCATTAAAGAAGGCATGCACCCCAAAACCAATACTGAAAAAAATGTTGCACACTTCAAAACACAACTCAAAGAAATCGGTGCAATTTATGACTGGTCCAAAGAACTAAATACAACCGACCCAAATTACTATAAATGGACCCAGTGGATCTTTGTAAAGATGTTCAAGCATGACTTAGCTTATGAATCAATGACTCCAATCAACTGGTGCCCATCTTGCTTAACTGGCCTTGCTAATGAAGAAGTTATAGGTGGCAATTGTGATCGCTGCAGCACTGCAGTTGAGCAGCGCCAAGTCCGCCAGTGGATTTTAAAGATCACTAAGTATGCTGAAGCCTTAATTAATGACTTGGATGCATTAGATTGGCCAGAAAAAGTCAAATTGATGCAAAAGAATTGGATCGGCCGCAGCGAAGGATTAATCTTTAGTGCCAAAGTTAAAGATTTAAACTTAATCATTAAGACCTTTAGCGCCCACTTCGAATCATTTGCCGCTGATCGATTTGTCGTAATTGCGCCCGACCATATTCTATTGCCACAACTACTGGCTAATACTCCAAATCAAAGCGAAGTTGAAAAATTTTGCCAACAGATTTTAGACAAGCGTGCCCAAAAGAAATACAACAGCCCAACTGACGTTGAAGGAATTTTCACTGGACGATATCTGCAAGATCCAATTTCTGGACTAGATCTACCGATCTGGATTGCCAGCTTTGCCATTGCAGACTATGGTACTGGAATTATTAAATGTTCAGCGCATGATGAACGAGACTTTGCTTTTGCTAAAAAATATAATTTACCATTAGCGCCTGTCCTGGTACCAGAAGATCCAGTCTTACAGGCCCAGGTCCTAGCTGGCGAAATTTGTTACACTGATACTCAAAATGGGGTCTTGCTTGCGCCAACTGAATTTGCTGGTCAACGCGCCCAAGACTGTCGTCAGGCAATTATAGATTACTGCATCAAAAATAATTATGCCCAGGTCCAAGTCGTCTATAAGTTGCGTGATTGGGTCTTCTCGCGTCAACGCTACTGGGGCGAGCCCATCCCATTAATTCATTGCGCTAAGTGTGGCGTTGTCCCTGTTCCAGAAGATCAATTGCCGGTCACACTTCCCGATGTTGAAAGCTATCAACCAACTGGTACTGGCGAATCACCGTTGGCTGCAATTACCAACTGGGTTAATACCCAGTGTCCAACTTGTAATGGTGCTGCTAAACGCGAAACTAATACCATGCCTCAATGGGCTGGTTCCTGCTGGTACTTCCTGCGCTATCCTAACCCCAATTTAACCACAGCTGCGTTTGCACTATCAGATTTAAAATATTGGCTACCTGTGGATCTATATGTGGGCGGAGTTGAGCATGCCATTCTGCATCTATTATACTCTCGATTCTATGTTAAATTTTTACATGAAATTGGCGAACTGCCATTTAACGAGCCATTTACACACTTATTTAACCAAGGGATGGTTTGCAAATACAGTGAAAAAAGCGGCCTAGTTGAGAAAATGTCTAAATCCAAAGGTAATGTGGTCAATCCAGATGAAATCGTGCAATCCGCTGGATCTGATGCCTTGCGTCTCTATATTCTCTTCATGGGACCACCTGAGCTAGACTGTGAATGGCAAGATAATGGCCTGGAAGGTATCAAGCGTTTCTTAAATAAATTTTGGCGCTTTGTCACTACCCAAGAGAACATTGTTTCAGATGAACAAGAAATAGTTGCAGCTAAACAGCGAGCTCACCACTTTATTAAAGATTTTCAAGAGCGCCTAGATCTATTTAAACCAAACACTGCCATCTCTGCCATGATGGAAATGTTAAATGATTTCACTGGACAAGGATGGGCACTCGGCCAAAGCAATCTTGAACAAATTTTAACAGTTTTTAGTATTTTAGCGCCCCATATGGCAAGTGAATTAATTGAAATAGTTTTAAAAAAGAAATTAAGTGACTGTGTTTGGCCAACTTATAATCCAAGCTTAGTAATCACAAATTTGGTTAATGTAGCAGTCCAAGTAAATGGCAAGCTGCGTGCTAATTTAGAAACCAAGCTTGATCTTCCCAAAATAGAATTAGAACAACTTGCGCAGGCAGCTGTACAAAAGTGGCTAACAGATATGTCGATCGTCAAAGTTGTCGTAGTGCCAAATCGAATTGTTAGCTTTGTTGTCCGCAAAGAAGACCCCTCACAATAATGCGAGGACTTTTAGCTATAAAATATCGTTAGATGTATGCGCCAAGATCTGAGTATTATTGTTCCAAAGCATTATATTAGAACCTTGGCCATCAACTAAAATTTTTTTATACTTGGATATGCCGTAAATTGAATCTTTATATTTCAACCTTCCAATGACCTTCTTCTGGTCATCCAAAAGCACATTTAGAATCAAGGCTTTATGCAGCTCAATTAATTCAAAGTCACCACTTAGAGAAACGCGTGGCCGTGTCATAAAGTCTATCCCTGGGATTTGATGTAATTTATCTAATGCTTTGCAACGCTCTACCTCTGTTGCACGATAGAATTTATTATCAATTCCCATCACAAAGACCTCTAAATCCGAACTTAACAATCGATACAAGTAGTCTTGCCTTACTGATGCTTCATCCATCTCACCTGTTCTTTTTCCATCGTCCACGCGAGCAGTTAAAGGTAATCTAATTGTTCCAGAAGTTGTAACTGGCGATTTAATTTGTAATCTCTTTGGCCGCGGTGAATCTAGTACATTCTCAGAAGCTCGCTTGTCACAAGGTACTTGGCTCGCTGGCCAAGCAACTTGTGAAACAGCTATACAAACTATTAGAAGATACTTGTTAATGCCCACAGCACCCACAATCATTCATTTAACACTAGCAAGCTTATTCGGCTAAAGAGCTTTATCAAACTCTACACTTTTTCACTGCCCTGGCAATAAAGATTTAATCATTTCATGATCGATATATCGAAAGTAGTGGCCTTTATATAATGTCATTATTTGTATGCACCAAGATTTGCTCTTTGCTATTCCAAAGTATTAAGTTCTGACTATTATCACCAACTGGAATTTTCTTATATCTAGCCGCAGTCCAATATCCAGGAAAACCATCAATTGGAACAAAGTACGTCATTTTTTTCATGATCTCGACCTGATCATCACAGATCACATTTAAAATTAAAACCTTGCGTGGAGCAACTGAAGTAAAATCACCCTCCAGCGATGTACGTGGTCGCGTCATAAAATCTATCCCTGAAATCTGGTCTAGCTTACTTAATGCCTTGCGATGCTCTGCCTCTGTTGCAAAATATAATTTATTATCAACCCCCATTAAATAAACTTCCAAGCCCGAGCTTAAAGCTTTATACAAGTGGTCTTGTCTAGTTAATGGAGTCGAGCAAGCCAATGGGGCCGGGCTTGTCATTCTACTAACTGGCAAGCTTCCACTTTCTCGTCCAATTTCTGACTCAGGAACCACAGATCTACAAATTGGTACACTAGCAACTTCTGTAGACAGTTCAGCAACTGGTGCCATTGTTCGTAATTCTAGATCATCTGCACCATTCATAATTTTTGAAATTCTATGTGACTCAGATGCTCCAATTGCCTCTGATTTTTCAGAAATTGGTACGGGGGTTTTAATGCAAAGTCTTGATCGTGGCGATCCTACTTCAAAAGTAGTTGTCAATTCCTCCTGGCTAGCAGACCAAGAAGTTTGTGAAACTATTAAACATGCCGTTAAAAAATAGTTATTAATATTCATAGACCTAACCTCTTATTTTTTTTAAAAAAAATTAATTAATAAACATCCCCAAATCAACTGCATATGCCGCTAAAATCTGCTTAGAAAGCTCTCTGACCCGAAGGTCTCTGGCCCGCTTCCTAGCTTGCTCTTTAGTAAGCATTTTGGAGTATAAAGCTTTAAAATCATTGGTATCCACCAGTATTTGCTCATTATGCCATCTATTCCAAAGCAAGCGATTGCTATCATTACCATCGACTGGTATGCGCGAGTACCCAGCCCGCCTGGTTGGCAAGCCATATTCAGGATCAAATCGACTTTCAAATCTGGCTTTTTTCCACTGTCCTGGCAACAATAATTTAATTTTTGCTTGGCTAACAAGGCTACTTACATTTAAGATTAAAATTTTATACACCATCAGTTCTTCAGGCTTAGCATAATCAACTATATCTGCCCGCTCAGACACTCCAGCATGTTTATATTTTAAGCCGTATAGATCAATATTATATGGACGCAACAATAAATCAGATGCTCCTGGAATTAAATCCAAATTATTTAAAACTACTTGACGCTCTTGCCCCAAAACTGGCCGCAAGCGCTGATAATCATCCATCATAAATACCTGTAAATAGTTTTTTTCTGCGGCTGTCCGCAAAGCTTCCCTAGGCATTTTAGCTAAAGGTATAACTGTATTTTCTGGAAAATTGGTTACGGTTGTTGGTGTTCGACTCACCACCCTAGCTGGCTTTGCCATTTTTTTGGGTAAAGCCGTTGGACGGAGAGCTGCCCCGCAAGCTAGTTGCGCTAAACCAATAAATAAAATACCAAACAAAACTTGTTTATTAAAAACCATATTCCCATCCATTTAATTTAAAAAAACTATTACATTAAATTTTTAATATAAACCCCTTGTTGAACAAGTTCTTTAAGCAAATAAAACTCTTTAGCAAATTGATCATCTAACTCTGATAATAGACGTAATCCTTCGATAGTTTTTACATAAGGATCAACCCCGCGAAACTTACCCTTCAGATGTAAATTGTAATCATTTATACCGCTTAAACGATAAGCATTTACACAATGACAAACCTTGTCTAGGTAATCCTGTAATTCTTGATCGGTTGAATTCTTCAGCTTCTCCCAAACCACATCGTCTGTACCAAAGTGAATTGTATCATAATCAATCAAACCTATATCTAAAGCTCTTTGTAGCATCCTAGCCGCCATTGTATAAGTATACATCGCCTTATCAGATGCCCAGCGCTCTTTAGTAAATATCAAAGCCAGATTGGCATATTCACGCGCTACCCGATTATCATCAAAGTACCACTTTATGCCGTCAAAATACAAGTGCTGCAAAAAATGCTCAATTTTATATTTAACTAACTCACTGTTTTCTAGCCCTAGGCTCATTGCATATTCATATAAAGTATACTCGATTCGATCCGCACACAAGTTGGGCAAATCCTGCTCCAGCGCCATAAATGACCCACTTTTATGCATAAAATCGTCCAATGTATACCCATACTTAGCAATAATCTGTGGCACATCGGTCTTTTCTAAAAACCAATGGTGAATTGTATCTTGATACGAATTTTTAGCTGAGTCTGAACCAAAGAGATAATCTGCAACATGCGAAAAAACCGTATGCGACGCATCATGCAACAAACCTGAAATCTGCTCTTCTAGCGAGCAACCATATCGGCGCAGTAATGCAAATACCCCAATAGAATGTTCATATCTAGTATATGGTGCAAATTTTTGCACATAATGGGTA
>JAHFBM010000011.1 GCA_023250055.1 bacterium
GCTAAATGCGTCAAAGATTTCTCTGGATGGCTAGCGTTAGACAACCACATCCCAGGAACAGCCTGTTCAGCAATAAATGTCTGCGTCCTAAGCACTAAGTCATATATCTCAAGCTGGCGCTCTGAAAACTTGCCATTTACGGGATAAGTTCTAGTTATATCTGCACAGTAACCCCGATAACGCGCTCCAATGTCAACCACAACTAAATCACCATCCAACAGGGCCGCAGTATTTTGATTATAGTGCAAGACGGTAGAATTTTTGCCACTACCTACAATTGACGGAAAAGCGGTCCCACAGCCCGATGAAGTAAAAACATATTCTAAGGACGCCTGAACTTCACACTCCATTGCCCCAGACATAATCGATGTAGCCGCCGCCTCTTGCGCCAAATTAGTTATTTCAATTGCATGGTATAAATGGTCCAACTCGAAGTCAGACTTGGTTCGACGCAATTGCGCCACTAAGCTAGAAGCATCACCCAAAGCTTTCTTAATCCCAGAATTAAACCCCACTAATTGCGCGACAACTGTTTGCACTTCTAACTGAGCCAGATCCACTACCAAGATCTTAAGCCCCAAATCAACTACTCGATCCAGCTCATCAAGCAAATTAGCATAGTTTTCCGCCTTAATAAAAACTTTAGGCTCATAACCACTAATCACACTACCCAAATATTCAATTTGCTCCAGGCCTAATTTTTCAGCATCCTGAGGCACAACAACTCCCGCCACCCACTTAGCTCTTAATCCATTAGTCTGCGGAAGATATAATTTACTAGATCCATCTGGATAAATTAATAACGCCACCCCCGGCTCTGTAATTCCAGTTAAATAATAGAAGCTACTAGATTGCAGAAATGCAATTCGCTCGTTTTCAAAACCTGCTAATACCAAAATCACACTATCCTGCACCAATCCAGCTAATTTTTGCCGACGATCTTGATAGGTTTTCTCAACACTGTTCATAATAATGATCTCCGATCAGCCAAAGCCTTAGTCAAAGTCACCCGATCCATATACTCTAAAATTGAACCAACTGGCAATCCCTGAGCTAAGCCTGAAATTTTTACACTATAATTTTGTAATTTATCAATTAAATAGGCCATTGTTGCCTCACCTTCTGGAGTTGGACTAAGCGCCAAAACCAGCTCATTAACTTGCCCTAACTGCACCCGCTGCAATAAAAATTGAATAGTTAAATGCTCAAGGCGAACCCCATTTAAGGGGCTAATCACACCACCTAAAACATGGTATACACCTTGATAATTCCCCGTTCGCTCAATTGCTAATAAATCTGGCCACTTCTCCACAACACAAACCAAGCCCTGATCTCGCTTACTTGAATCACAAAAGCTACATGGTTGATCAAGTTGTTGCCAGGCAAAACAGTTCGTGCAAGGCTTAATCTTCTGCTTCACCTCTAGCAAGCTTTGGCAAAGCTGAGCCACTCGCTCCTCATCCTGCTCCAAAAAGTAATTTGCTACTTTATAAAGATTTTTAGAGGCCAAATATGGTACCTGCTGTAAACTCCGCAACAGCTTCTGCAAACTATCCGGATGATTCATCTAAGCCGCCTGAAATTTACGATACAAGCTTGTCTGAATCAAATTCAGCACCGTACTTGCAAAGAAGTATAAACTTAAACCGGCTGAAAATCCTGAAAACATCGCTGCCAAAATTATAGCAAATGCAAATGAACTCATCTGCTTACGAGGATCAGAATTATTTGCTGACATCTGCACAAACATACAAATCCCAACCAAAATCGGTAAAATATAATAAGGATCAGCTGCTACCAAATTATTAATCCATAAAAAGGGCGCCATATATAACTCAAGTGAACTTGTTAAAATAGCCCTTAAAGCAATAAATACCGGAACCTGCAACAACATTGGCAATAGACACCCACCCATGCCACCCATACCATATTTTTGGACAACTTCGGCCTGGGCTCTTCGCAAAGCTTCAGGATCATTGCGATAACGTTGCTGTGCGTATTCCATTTTACGCTGCATCTCAAACATTTGACGCGTACTGCGTTCACCACGTAAAGAAATTGGCAAAGTGACTAGTTTAATTAAAATTGTTAATAGAATGATCGCCCAACCATAGTTACCAGTATAATCATGAAATAAATTTAGCACACGCATAAATAGCTTCGATAGTGGCGCTAATATTCCATAATCCATTAAATTATCCAGCTTAGAATCAACCGCCTTAAATGCAACAGCATCCTTTGGTCCCATATAAAAAGACATCGTCCAACTTTGCTTGGTACCAACAGCCGCACTTTCTAAATAGGCCTTAAGCAAATTTTGACCAAAAACGCTAAAATATCCTCGCAAAGCAAACTGATCTGGATTATTTACCATTGTAAATACCAAATACCGGTCCATGCCACCCAAAACTGCTGGCGCTTCCCAATATTTATCTGACAAGCCATCTAAAGATTTCTTAGCCACACTACCTCGGTTATCAACCACACCGAATATATCATCTTCCCTAATTTGCAAACGATCCGATTCGTCTTTAGTTGTTGAACCAAGAACAGAAGGAGCCGCATAAATCAATCTTAAACGATATGGGGCTACCAGCTCTTGATGCGGACTAAATGTAACCATTAAATCGATCTGAGGCTTCTTTTTATGAACCGTAAACAATTTATTTAAACTGCCACCATCAAATTCGGCTTGATACTCTAATTTAGCAACTTCTAAGCCATCCTCATAATTCACAAGTTTGAAATAATAGGGTGTCTTCTGATCAAAGGCTATCAAGAAAGATCGGTCCTCTTTACCATTAGCCTTTAAAACCGGCAATAGAACCATTAAATCAGAATCTGCACGATGCTTTAATTCAGCTTTTACAATCGCAGCACCTTCATTTGAGAAACTATAACGCATTCGATCTGTATCTATTTCAGTCACTTCGACCTGATGCACAACAGCCTTATCCCAAAAATCTATTTCAAAGTCTAAAGGTCGATGCACATCTGACTTAGGCGCTGTTCTCATCCTCTCAACCGGAGCTGGAGCTACAGTTTGCCGACCAATAAAAAAATATTGAAATAATAACGTAATCCCCAAAGCCACCATCACAGATGTGACCACGTCTCTAATATTCATAAAAAACAAAACCTTTCTTTAACTATTTAGCTAAATATTTATACTGATATATATGGTTTATTATAGCACAATTAAATAAAGCGCTAGCTTTTATATGGTTCTTTTGGTAGAAATATAACATAAGAATTGAAAAATCAAGCTAAAAAAGCGCATTCTTGCAGAGGGAGAGCTAAAATATTATGAAAATGGAACGACGCAAATTTAGAATTGGCGAACTTGCTCGAAAAATTGAAGTCGAGCAGTTTGTAATTCGTTTCTGGGAAAAAGAATTCGGCATCAAATCCAAACGTTCTGTAGGTGGACAAAGATTTTATGACGAAAAAGACTATAGTGAATTCAAAAAAATTAAAGAGTTGTTGTATGTTAAGAAATTCACCATTGCTGGCGCCAAAGAAGAATTAAAAAGCATTGGCCTAGGTCACGAAATCACTATTGCACCTGCTATAGTAGAGGAGCAACCCAAGAAACTTCGATTCGTTCCTGGTAAAATAGCAGAACAAATGATAGATCTACAGAATAAATTAATTAAACTTAGAGAACTTCTTTAATCAGTAAAGCTTAAATATGTACCTTAAGAATATACACATTCATTTCCTGGGCATTGGTGGTATTGGCATGAGTGGTATTGCAAAAATTTTGAAATACCAAGGCTTCCATGTTTCAGGTTGTGATTTAGATTTAGCTCAATCTACGGTACAAAGTTTAATCAACATTGGTTGTCCAATTTCTAAAGGTCATAATGGATTGTTGTGTCAAAGCGATGACATTGACATTTTAGTATACTCTTCCGCCGTAGATCACAACAATCCTGAACTACTCCATGCTCGACTACGTGGGATTCCAATTATTCCACGCGCGCTAATGCTCGCCGAGCTTATGCGAACTAAATATGGAATTGCAATTGCCGGCGCACACGGTAAGACCACAACCACTTCTATGGTTTCTCAAATCCTTATTGAAGGTGGTAAAAGCCCCACCGTAATTATCGGTGGACTGCTAAAAAGTATCTCAACCAATGCCCAACTGGGCGGAGGAGATTTTTTAGTAGCCGAAGCAGATGAGAGCGACAAATCTCTTTTACACCTTCAAGCTACCATTGCTGTAATTACTAATATTGACCTAGAACATCTGGAAACATACAAAGACATTGATGAAATCAAAGATGTCTTCCGGCAATTCATGTCTAATTTACCATTTTATGGCAAAGCAATTCTTTGCATTGACTGCCCCAGAATCAGGTCCCTATTTCCAATTACACAAGTTAAAACCATCAAATATGGTATCGACCATACCCCACAAACCGATAGCGAACTGGTAGCTGACATCTATGCCACAGACATTGAATTAGCTGCTGGGCAATCCACTTTTAAAGTTTGGCAAAAACAAATTTGTCTTGGCGAAATCACAATCAACATGCCCGGCAAACACAATGTTCTCAATTCACTTGCGGCCATTGCAGTCGGTCTAGATTTAGAAATCCCCTTTGGCGTAATTTGCAATGCCTTAAGTAATTTCAAGGGCGTTGAACGGCGCTTCTCCTACCATGGCACATTTAAAGGGGCTGAAATTTTCGACGACTATGGTCATCATCCCACTGAAATCGAGCACACCCTCAAAGTTGCTCGCAAACGTGCCAATGGCAAGCTTCGTGTAATTTTTCAACCACACCGCTTCACGCGCACCCACAAGCTATGGGATGATTTTGTAAATCTATTCTGTAACTACCCAGTTGATCAACTAATTATTACCGATATCTATCCAGCCAGCGAACAACCGATTCCGAATGTAACTGGCGCTGCTTTAGCAGAGGCAATTCATCAAAAACGCCCTGATTTAAAAGTTAAGTACATTCCAATGGAGCCAGAGTTCAACCAGATCATTCAAAATATTGATGAAAACATCTCAAAATCTGACTTATTATTGCTTCTAGGCGCAGGCCGAGTCAATCAAATAGCTAAAAAGCTAATCTAACTATTGAACTTACCGCTTTAAATACTGTACATTTAAACCCATAAGAATAATTATTTAAAATTCAAATGGGGGGTGTTACTGTGAACAAAATTTCAATAATGTTAATCGCCTTAATTACAGGGGCAGTCTTAAGTTCCAATTTAATGGCTGGACATCACGGCCATCATGGACGTCATCATGGTGGTGGCTGGGGTGGATTTGGCGCAGGGGTTGGCTTGGGTGTAGGTGCAAGTCTATTGAGCCGGTCCTCTGAGCCTGACGTTGTTATTGTAAATTCAGACAACTCTAGCGCATCAGAAGCACGCGCACGTCGCTTAGAACGTGAAAATGAAGAATTGCAGGATGAACTAGCTGCAGAACGTAGAGCCAAGCGAAAACGCGCAGCTAGATTAGCATCTGAAGAGGAAGAAGAGAATTAAACCATTTAAATAGGAGGTTTCTAATGAAAAAATCAATATTGTTATTTATAGTAGCCACTTTAGGCATTACAAGTTTAAGTGAAGCGAGACATACTGGTGCAGCTGTTGCTGGTGGTATTCTAGGCGGTGTCCTTTTGACCAAAGCCTTAGAAAGACCTAGACACGATGTAGTAGTAGTTGATAGCAGTGATTCTTATGCTGAAGATTACGCCTTACGTCGTCGTGAACGTGAATTAAAAAAATATGAACGCGATTTACAACGAGTAGAAACGAAGCTTGATCAAGCACAAGAGGAACTAGCTAAACGTGAGCGAGAACTGGACAAGCGTGAAAAAGATCTAGACAAGCGTGAAAAAGAGCTAGATAAACGTAAAGCCACTCTAGATAAACAAGAAGCTAAACTAAACTCCAAGGCTAAAGCTACCCATAAAACTAAAGAGGCCGCAGCTAAAGCTACCCAAGAACAAGAAGAGGTCATTGAATTAGTTGAGTAGTCTAAACGTCTAAGAACGAAAATTTAGTGATAACGCTTATTAGTGTTATCACTAAATTTATTAGATCTAATTTTTATACTTAATTAATATTAAAACCGTTACAGCTTTATCTTTTAAATCAGATTTAATTGAAACAGCTGCTGACCGATAAGGCTTCTCGAAAATCATCAGTTCATCTAATGGACCGATAAAATGATTTTCTAACTTCCACCCCAACTGTACCATTTCAACCTGATAATAACCAACTGCGTCAGCAATCGGAACAACCCAAGTATAACCTAAAGAGACTCCACTGACTAAATTTGGTTGAATGTTAGCACCCAGCGGCACAGGAACATCGACCTGCTTAGTCTGTAAAGTTTGTACCGAATCAATTATAACCTTATCCAGGTGAGTACGCTTACCGCATCCAACTAATAAGATTACCATTAGGCAGCTTAACAGATTATGCAATTTTGCTTTTAGCCTTTTTTTCGGCTTTTTGCTCTTTTTGCTCTTTAGTTAGAATTTTTTCTTTAATCTTAGCCGCCTTACCTACACGATCACGTAGATAATACAACTTAGCACGACGAACCGCACCACGCCTTACAATCTTAATTGAATCAATAATGGGAGAGTGTAATGGGAAAATTCGTTCAACTGAAATCGAATTTGCACCAATCTTGCGCACTGTAAAGGTAGAGGATGCACCATTATTATGTGCTGCAATTACATCACCTTGAAAATCCTGAATCCGCTTCTTCTCGCCTTCAACAATTAAAATCGATACAGTTACGGTATCGCCTATTTCAAAATCAAATTGAGCCTTTTCGTTCAGCCCCATTTGATTGATAGTCTCTTTGGTATATTGTTTTGCCTTCATAGAAATTCCTTAAAAAGCTTTATTTGCGCTATATTTTAATTGTAAATCAAAAACCATTTTTTTGCTAATCTTAATTTCGGTATCGAATATTAACACCCAACCAACGATCAAATACAATCGATGCTGCCGCCCGAACTGACAGATGATTAAAATCAGTAAAACCATAGATTGGCTCTAGTAAATAATCACACCTATCAATTATATGTGGCGCAATTCCTTTGGCTGTACCAAATAAAAATAACACCGGCCTCTGAGACTGCCAAACCGTTGACTGATCATAAAAACTAATTTTTTGAATATGATCAACTGATCTGGCTGAAGTTCCAATAATTAGTGGCTTAGCCCCCTCTTGAGCTTCAATTGCCGCAACAACTTCATCTAAATCATTTTGCAACTTAACCCGCGCCACAGCTTCATGTCGATGTCGATTATATGTAATACCAACCGGAGTATGCCAAAAATCTAACAGGGTCTGAACTATTTGTTGCTGATCCTGCAGTGGTGTCACAATAAAATAGTTCTTTAAGCCATATGTTAGGCTTGAACGAGCAATATCGTGTAAATCAAAAGAAGTCACTGAGCTGTTCCCAGCTTTAACCTGACCGGGATTTTGCTGATCCTTAAGTAAAACGTCACCATGCATCAACGCTACATAGTGTGGAGGAATGTACTTAGCTGCCTCTAGGCGTTGCGGTATTGCTAGGTCCCATTGTCGCAACCAGTCAAAATGCTTTAAAACTGTCTTCTCGGTTGCTTGTGCCCGCCGCCAATCCGCAATCGCTTGATGATTGCCAGATCGCACAATCTCAGGCACCACCTGCCCATGCCACTCAACTGGATGTGCATATTCTGGATAGTCTAGTAACGGTCCACTAAAGGAGTCTGCCGCAACGGACTCGGCTTTACCCACCACGCCCGGCAAATAACGCAAAAGCCCTTCCAGAAAAACCATCGCTGGCAAATCGCCACCCATTAGTACATAGTCCCCAATTGAAATCGTCAAATCAGCATATTCATGCTCAACTCGAGCATCCAAGCCCTCATAGCGAGAAGCAAATAATAAAACATGTGATTTCTGAGCGATCTGCTCTGATACCCTTTTCAAAACCTGCTGATCTAGCTTCACACCCTGTGGTGAAAAGAATATTTTAAAGGCCGGCCCCTTAAGGGACTGGCACTCCTCAACTGCTGTCGAAACCACATCTGGCCGTAGCAACATTCCAGCTCCTGGTCCAAAAGATGGACTATCAATGCGCTGCTTAGGATCACAGAAATCAAATAAATTAACTAACCCTATATCCACTAAAGCTCCATCCTGAGCCCTCTTAATCAAACTAGTATTAAGAAAGCCAGCATATAGCTCCGGAAATAGGGTCAAAATCGAAATGTTCACAGTTGCTAAAAAAACCTAATTAAGCAACTACTTTAGCAGCAGTCTGACGGTATTGCTTGTGAATTCGCTTCACAGTATCAGTTTCTTGAGCGCCTTGAGACAACCAGTATTCAATACGATCTTCGTGAAACTTAACAATTTCATGATTTAACGGGTTGTATGTACCTAAGTGCTCAATAAAACGGCCATCGCGCTTACAGCGTGAATCTGCTGCAACTATGCGATAAAATGGAGCCTTCTTCTTGCCGGCACGAGCAATTCTAATCTTAACAGCCATGCATTATCCTTAACGAATTAAAATTTAAACATATTTTGAAAGCGTCCCTGCTTCTTAAGAAGTTTAACAAATTGTGCACTTTCTTCAAATCTTTGAATCAAATAGTTCACATCTTGTACCTTAACACCCGCCCCTTTGGCTATTCTTTGCTGCCGCGAAGCATTAATTATCTGAGGCGTCAAACGTTCTTTACGAGTCATAGAACTAATAATTACCTTAAACCTTTTAATCTCCAGATCACCTTTTTCAGCCATTTCTGGTGAAACATTCATTCCACTTAATCCGGGCAAATATTGGATTACTTTATTTAAAGAACCCAACTTACTAACCATGTCCAACTGGTTCGAAAAGTCTTCCAATGTAATCCGCCCAGACTCAAAAGCCTTCATCGACTTCTCTTGATCAGCCAATTTAAACTTATCCTGCGCCCGCTCCATTAAAGTCTGCAAATCACCCAAGCCCAGAAGCCGAGTCGCCAACCTATCAGCATGAAACTGCTCTAAGTCTTCAACTTTTTCACCATTCCCAACAAAATAAATTGATTTTTGCAAGACATATCGAAATGCCAGAGCTGACCCTCCCAACGTTTCGCTATCCATTTTGGTTAAAATCGCACCATTAAATCCCACCGCCTGATCAAATGCTTGTGCTACCCGGAGCGACTCCTGCCCAGTCATTGAATCAAGTACCATCAGCTTATACTTAGGATTTAATATAGAATTTATCTCACTAAGCTCTTGCAACATCTGATCATCCACATGCATCCGACCAGCTGTATCCAAGAAGAGATATTCATAACCGCCCTTTTGGAAATATCGATAGACTTCTTGTGCCGCAAAAACTGGATCCGTTTGCTGCGCCCGATAAAAATTCACATTAACCTGTTTAGCCAGAACTTCTAACTGGTCAATTGCGGCCGGACGATAAAAATCCACCGAAGCAAACAAAATAGAACGCTGCTTGCCTTTTTTAGATGCTAGCCCTTGAGCCCAATTCGCTAATTTCGCAATTGTAGTGGTCTTACCTGATCCCTGCAGCCCCATCACTAAGATCACAGATGGGATTTGAAACCCTGTAAAGGTCGCACTCCCACCCAAAAACTCTTTTAAGCGATCATGAAACAACTGAATAAACTGCTCACTAGGATTTAGTGACTTTAAAACCTTTTGACCAATTACTTCGGATTTAACCTGCGCTGCCAACTGCTCTGCAACTGCAAGTGGCACATCTGCAGCAATCAAACTGTCTTTAATTTGACCTAGCACTTGCTCCAAATTAGCTTCAGTAAGTTTATTCTTACCCGTCAAGTTAGTAAAAATATTGGAAAATTTATCTGTTAAAAATTTAAACATCGTCCTAAAAACCCACTTGTCTCATTTAAACCAATCTGATTTAAGTATAGACCTTCAGGCCAAAATTACAAAAATATTGTCATAACAAAACTAAACATGCTAAAACTAAATCACTTTTAACCCTGGAGACTATTCATGGCCGCTTTTAACTCGACAGCTACCTTCTTAATATTGCCCATTGCTGCCCTCACCATAGGTTATTACCTCATAAAACAATTTAAGGTCCCTGGAGTTAAGCGCTTTGAACTAATTATTTCATACTTAGGTGGCTTCTCAGCCCTTTTAATCACATACAACATCTACATTACCACTGAATCTAATAACAAAATTGAACGCAATAATATGGCATACAATACCATCAAAAATATCCAGGCCAACTACCTTGAACCTCAAAAAGAACTCTTGGAGCAGTTCCCAGAAGGGTACTTTTTATATGCCAGCATGCTCCAAGATACAGACCTAAGCAAACAAGAGCCAACCAAATACGACCCAGTTAAGCGCCAGCAAGTTGAAGCTTATGGTTCCGTTCGAATTTTTCAAGCCGTCGAAGACTTCTTGTCAACTGCACGCTACGACTTAACTGGTGCATATGTTTGGATTAATAATTTTGTTATGTGGCTGCAATCACCTATTTTACAGAAAAACTGGGTATTGCTAGGCTTTAACTACTCGGACGATACCCGTGAGATGATGGACCGAATCATTGAAAAATCTCAAAGTCTGGTTAAACTTAGAGCTCAAAAGGGCAAATTAACTACCCAAGATTATGATGCAATCTCCAAAAATTTCCCCATTTATGCCAGGTAACTGAATCAACTAAGAAAACTATAGTGACCCCCCTTGTCAAGACACAAAACCTATAAAATCTTAGGAATCATAATTGCCTCCTTTGACTTTTAAAGCTTTCAAACAGTTCTTGTTTAGTTGGTATTCTCTTTAAATTATGTATGACCAATGGCGTATGATAGTTAAGCGCTAACATAAACATTTTAATTTGTGTCAAAGACAGAGGTTTGACACGCATAAACAGTTCTATTACTTTAAGTTTATCGCCCATTTGTTTATAAAGTCAATCTAGATCAGCTTATTACTGGCAATGAGACAGCCAAGTATGGGTTCTATTCACAGCATAACATGCACCCCAGCTTTCCAGTAATTAAGACTAACCTTCAAGAATTTGCCCGTTTTTATAATACAGTTAGGCCTTTTGACACCAACTAAGCTTTATGAATTAATCAAAAACAAGGTCCTGGAACCTCATATGTGTTGAACGATGGCAGGCTATTACAAAACCAATAAATCAAGCTATACTATCAACTATAAGGTTTTATTTTAATTATAAGGGGTTTATTTATGTTAAAACTATATTTATTGGGTACTATTTTAATTCTAGGTAAAGCTGCTCAAGCGTCGGACTCGAAATCGTTGGAAGAACCGAATGATATCCGAAGACAAATTGAAATGAGCCAGTATGAGGCGTTACGTAGTGTTGCTAAGACCCATGGCGACGAAGAGCGGGTAAAACAACTTGAAGCCAGTTTACCCGAAGACGAAAAACGAAGACAGGATCAACGCGATCAATTTAAAGCATTATTTAGTGGCGCTCAGAGCTATGAAAGCATCGAAGAAATGATAAAACTCAGAAAGAGTGCCCTAGATCATGGCTTTAATATACTCGCTGAGGGCTTTGAGGAAAAAATAGCCGCATTCCGAAAGAACTAACAAGTACTCATATTACTTGTTTTATTTGAATATTCATAGGCGATCCTGATTTTGTTTTAATTACAAAATCAGGATCGCCTATTTATTTACAAGAGTATCGTGTAACACTAGGAACATACTTTGCAGGTAAAAAAATTCAACTGCTATTGCAAGAGAACTTAATGTTAACCAAACAAATCTAGGTCAGCTTATTCCTCAATTTGCATATGCCCTGCAAAAATACTATTACTAAAATAGTGGTTACTAAAAATTGCAATCGCATATCAAACTCTTCATTTTTATAAGCATTTTTTATTTTTTCAACAATTTTAAAAAGTTGAATCAGACACATTACCACAGCCTCATTACAAAAAGCTAGATTTGTAGTATTCTAGAAATATCAAAATTTTAATCTTGGGGGCCCTAGAAAGAAAACAATATATGACCAGAATAGCCAAAAGTACCACTGAGCATCAAAACGTTTTATTAGTAGCCATACAAGCCCCCTATCATCATAAAAATGTAGATTGGCCATCTTATGTCGAAGAATTCAAAAATTTAGTTACTAGTTGCGGAATGGAATATCAGCACGTTGAAGAGATTAAGCTTCGCGAAATTGACCCCGGTTACTTTATCACCAAAGGTAAACTAGAGGAAATCAGTAAAATTTGCGAAGAGCTTAAAATTGAAACTGTGATTTTTTCTGAGATTTTATCTGTCAAACAGGAGCGCAACTTAGAAGATTTCCTTAAAGCTGACGTAATTGATCGCACTCGCTTAATTTTAGATATTTTTGCCTTATCAGCCATCACAGCCGAAGGTAAAGCTCAAGTTCAAATTGCTTATTTCGAATTTTTAAGAACCCGCGTTTCTGGCAAAGGCATCGAAATGAGCCAGCAAGCTGGCATTGTAGGTATTAGAGGTGGATTTGGTGAAACTGCTAAAGAGAAAGAGCTACGCCACATCCACAATGAAATTGAAAAACTTAAAGCAACCCTAGACAAAGTTCATGCCACACGTGAAACGCAACGCAAACATCGTCTCAAAAGCCAAGAGGTGTTGTTTTGCTTAATTGGTTACACCAATGCTGGAAAATCTAGCATCTTAAATGCTTTAACTAAAAGCAATGTACTCGCTGAAGATAAACTATTTGCAACTTTAGATACAACTACACGTAAATTATATATCAATAACCAAAAAGTTGGTGTACTATCGGACACAGTCGGATTTATTCAACAATTACCCACTCGCTTAATCGAGGCTTTTAAGTCAACCTTATCGGAACTACAATATGCTAACTTACTATTACAGGTGATTGATTTAACTGATGTGAACTGGCAGGCTCATATTGATGTTGTCCACCAAATTTTAGCTGAACTTAAAGTAGATAAGCCCCTAGTATACGTCTTTAATAAGTCTGACAAAATTGAAAATTTAACCGAAATGCAATCGGCCTTAGATCGATATCAACCGCATGTTGTCATGTCAACCAAGTCTAAAGAAGGCGTTGAGCCACTAGCAAACTATCTATTAACTTGGCGCAAAGAGCACTTTCCATCTACTAATCCTGAAGAAAACTTTGAAGAAAATTCAGATGAGCAAGCTTAATTTAAATCCAGCACAACAAACCGCCGTAGAAAACATCACCGGCAGCACTTTAATTATTGCTGGAGCTGGATCTGGAAAAACGCGCGTAATTACGGCTCGCATTAGCCACCTGCTAGAAACAAAACTCGGCGATGCTAGCAATATTGTAGCTTTAACATTTACTAATAAAGCAGCCAAGGAAATGCAACATCGAATCATGCAAGCCACTGAAGGACAATTCATAGTCCCATTTATTGGCACATTTCATGCCTATTGCTTAAGCCTCTTGAAACGATATGGATCCCATATCGACTTGGATGAGTTTTCGATTATGGACAACGATGACCAAGAAAAAATGTTACAAGATCTTTTTAAACGATTTGCTGTAAATAAACGTACTAACCCAAAGCAATTCACCTACCAGATTTCACAAGCTAAAAACAGTCTAGCTATTGGTGAAGAATCGCCACTACTAGAATATGACCCGACCCTAGCAAGCCTATTACAAGCTTACGAAGCTGAGAAAAAACATAGTCGTTGTCTAGATTTTGATGATTTAATTATTAAAGCCGTTGAACTCTTAAGCCTACCAGCATTTAAACAGCAACATCAACAACGAGTACGGCATATTTTAGTTGATGAATATCAGGACACTAGTGTTATTCAGCACCGCTTGCTTAAATTAATGGGTTTAAATGAAAAAAACTTAGCCATTGATTCAATTTGTGTGGTTGGAGACGAGGATCAATCAATTTATTCTTGGCGAGGAGCAACTGTTGATAATATTTTACAGTTTCCTAAAGAGTTTCCTAACGTTAAAACTGTCAAAATAGAACAAAATTATCGCTCGGCTGATTCTATTTTAGAAACAGCCAACAAACTAATTAATCATAATCAAAATCGCAACCCTAAGCACTTATGGTCTGAGAAAAAAGCAGCTAATCGGGTACTAATGTTACAAACTATATCTGGGTATCAGGAAGCCGACATTATTGCACAAGCAGTTAAAATACAACATCAGTTAAACCCTGATAGCACTATTGCAGCATTATATCGCACACACTTTCAATCTCGAGTCATTGAAGAAGCGTTACTGAAACAGAGCATTCCATATAAAATTGTCGGCGGCATTCAGTTCTATGAACGCAAAGAAATTAAAGATCTCCTGGCTTATTTAAAAGTTATTCTAAATCCCTATGACAAAGTTTCTTTTAGTAGGATTTACAACTGCCCACCTAGAAAGTTAGGTGCCCAATTTGCAGAGGTCTTCTTTAACGCTTGGCAACAAGAGCCATTTTTAAATTATATACAAGTTACTGAAAAATTATTAACTACACAAACCCTTAGCAACTCACAAGCTACAAATCTAACTACTTTAGTAAAGTATCTTAGCACCCTGACTGCTGATATGACACCTGCAACTGTCATTCAAAAAATTATTGAGCTAACTGGTTATGCAGAATATCTCAAAGACAGCTACACTACCGAAGAGGCTCAAAGCAAAGTTGATAACATTCGAGAATTAATTCGGGCAGCTAAGCACTTTGAGCAAGAAGGACTCTTAACTGTTACCCAGTTTATTGAAGAGATTACTTTAATGCAGGATAAATTATCTGATCAAAGTCAAAGTATCCCCCACATTCAACTCATGAGTTTGCATGCTGCCAAAGGGCTGGAGTTTGATACGGTAATTATTGCAGGGTTGGAAGAAGGCCTTTTGCCATCAACTCGCTCCATGAATAGTTCAGAACAAATTGAGGAAGAACGACGCCTATTATATGTTGGAATCACCAGGGCACGCGAACATTTAATTTTAATTAATGCCAAAACCAGAAATACTTATGGCCAAACCAGCGAGCAAAGTCCATCCAGGTTTACACATGAAATCAGTGGACAAGTTCAACAAAAGCTAGACTGCGGTTACTTAAGCTTATATCAAATTAGCGATCTTATTGGCCAATTCTTAAAAAATCTGGGGATTGGGCGCGTTACGCCAATCTCAATTGCGCCTACTAGAAGCTTTTCTAGTGCCAAGCCTGCCCCCAATTATAAGCCTCACGCCCAAGAAAGCGGTAGTGACTCAATTAGCACCAATCCAACTAACTGGCGAATTAATCAACCAGTTCAGCATGCAGTTTTTGGAGTAGGATTAATTCAAAAGATTGAACCCAAGACAACCGGCCATATCTTAACTATTCGATTCAAAGTTGGACTTAAAAAAATCGATGATAAATTTATTCAAAAAATCTAATTACTTATGGTCACTCTCTTTAGGCAAGTCTGTCACCTGATAAATGTAGCCAGTTGGATAGCGTTGCCCATGGCTATCAGATAAGCTCATTGTAGAATGCAGCTTTAAGCTTACACCATCAACACCTAACTGAGAAATTAAAGCTGCAAGTGGATTAGCTGCCTCATTGCAGGCACATCGCTCAATTCGCTTAAGCAATACATAATAATCTGGGCCATAGACAGCAACTGGTGAACCTAAAGTTGTTTGTAAATACAAGCCAGCTTTTGGTGAAAATTCATGTAATATATCAGCTGCACGATCGTCAACTTGATCTGCTAATTTTATATGCCTAATGCCAGAATCAGGGTTAGCAGGCAATTTTTCAATTGCTGTATAGATTAAAGACTCTAATCTTTCAGCTAAAATGGAGCCTGCACGCCCATCATCTGCTGCTTGCAGCCCAAAACCAACTATACTTAAACTAACTATACTTAAATTTTTAATTTTAAACATTGCTTCATGCTCCAATTTTATATTTATTTTATACACCACCAGGAATACGGGTAATCGTATATTCACAGCCAACTACACACAAGCATGGCTCTTTAATATAACGATTTTGTTCCCTAATATCAGTCACTGTAAATACAATACCCACCTTTTTTAGCATATCTTGAAAAGCCATCTCCATATCGCCACCATGATTATCATAGCTACAATTTCCCATAAAACGCGTCCATGAACCAAATCCACCAGTGATTTTCTCTGGAACACCACCATATGTAAACAACTTCAATTCATCTAATCTACCCGAGTCACCCCTCTTAATAACATACCCCTGCTCTGGCCTGCGAGTATCTTGAGCAATGCGAAAATCAGAAATACCATGACTGTTAATCTCTGGCAACTTTTTATACAGTAAATTAACCAGAGCCTGTGCAATTGGAAAATCATCTGCTGCTTGCAACCCAGAACCAATTAAACATAAAATAACTAATTTTTTATTTTTTAACATATCTAAAGCATCCTTATTTTAATTTATAATCTAAGTGCATAACCTTACGAACTTCTAGCATAGTCTGTGCAGCGACGGCTTCAACCTGTGCCGTTCCATTCAAAACTATTTTCTGCACATGTGTTAAATCTTTAGAAAGCTGCGCGCGACGATCACGAATTGGTGATAACTGAGCATCTAATACCTCAAATAGGTACTGTTTAATTTTAACATCCCCTAGACCACCCCGCTGATAATGCTCTTTGAGCTCAGCTACTCGCACCGGATCTGGACTAAATATATCTAAATATGCAAACACCATATTGCCTTCAACTTGGCCGGGGTCTACAACCCGCAAGTGCTTGGGATCCGTATACATCTGCATGACCTTTTTCAATAAAACTTCTTGTGGATCTGACAAATAAATTGCATTACCCAAAGATTTACCCATTTTGGCTTTACCATCAGTTCCAGGCAAGCGGGCAGCTTTAGGAACTAACGCCTGACACTCTTTGAGAATATCAGTTTGATAAATCCGGTTAAAAGTACGAACAATTTCATTAGTTTGCTCAATCATCGGCAATTGATCTTCACCAACTGGCACCAAAGTTCCTTTAACAACTGTAATGTCAGCGGCCTGACTAACTGGATACATAAAAAAACCAGCTGGAATACTTTCGCCAAAACCTTTTTGCTGAATTTCGGTTTTGACGGTCGGATTGCGCTTCAAGCGATTTACAGTTACTAAATTTAAATAAAAGATAGTCAATTCAGCAATCTGAGGGATCATAGATTGAATAAAAATAGTGCTCTTCTCCGGATCAATACCAACTGCTAAATAATCTAGCGCAACTTGCCAGCAATTCTCACGAACCTTTTCTGGATGTTCATAGTTATCCGTTAAAGCTTGTACATCAGCTAACATAACATACTGCTGATATTGATCCTGTAGAATTAAACGATTCTGCAGTGATCCAACATAATGACCTAAATGAAGACAACCAGTTGGACGATCACCAGTTAAAACGATTGGCTTAGTTTCCATAAATTTAATTTCGATTTTTTTATTTAATAGATTAACCAAAGTAATTCATTTGTGCAAAATATAGACAAACCATACCTGTGACCACTTAAATTATAAATTAAAGAGTAAGGGGTAACAAATGTGGTGGTATAAAGAAATAATTTATCGCTTAGGAATTTTTGCTTGGCAAGATGTACTAGAGATTTTAGCAATTAGTGCTGGAATATATGGATTTACAGCTTGGCTATCTCAAGACAATCAAAAAAAATTAACTGGTAAATTCTTAGCACTAACAGGAGCCGTCATCACAGCACAATTTCTAGAGTTGCCAACCCTAAGCACGCTCACTATTGCACTTTATCCAACCATGTTAATGCTATTTATCTTAGTACATCAAACGAGTTTACAAAAAAACTTTATTTCATTGAAAAATTTACAATCACCTGAGCTGCTGACCCAAACTAACTGGCTACAAACATTGTTACGGTCCAGCTTAATTGCCATAAATCAGCATCAATCTATTTATTGCTTAATTGAAGGCAAAGATACAATTAATGAATTCATAAACATCCCCTTTATAATCAAATCTAGACTACAGCCAGAGTTTTTAGATTTATTAGTTTGTAGCTCAAGTTATGATATGCAAAAAATGATTTGGGTAAATAGATCTGGAATTTTACTTGGTGTCAATACAAGCTGGCGCCCAACAGCCCAAATCACAGTACATAACATTGATGTATTAGAGTTATGGCGTCAAAACTGTTTATTATTTACTACAAAAACAGATCTCTTAGCCTTCCATATCGAGCCAACTAAACGAACCTTTGAGATTATATCTCAAGGCAAAAGTAGCGGACTACTACCAATTGATCAAGGCATTAAACTACTGCAACAAAGCCTGCAAGGAGCCAAATCAAGTACAACCCCAACTCCAAACAAAGGACGTGATCATGAACATTCAAACCAAACCCCTAATTAATAAATTAGCTTTAAAATTTACAGCGGGCATTTTTGGATATGGTTTATGGATTGCGCTCGCCTACCCACAAACCAAGCAATTAAACATGCAAATTCCACTTTATTTTAATGAACTATCCGGGCCATTAAAGCTCTCTGCCCCTGACACATTATCTATAACAGTTTCTGGCAAACGATCAGATCTACAAAAAATGGATCTACAAAGCTTGGGGGCTTTTTTAAACTTAGATCACTTAACTGAGTCCGGCTCCCATCAAATACATCTTTCACCTAAGCAAATTTTTTTACCAAACAACATAAAACTGTTAGACTATTTTCCTGTAGTCATCAATGTACAATTAAGTTAAACAATTAGGATTAAGAATCCAATGATCAATATCTTTGGAACAGCAGGCATCAGAGGGCAAGTTGGGCACTCTCCTTTAACATTGGACGA
>JAHFBM010000058.1 GCA_023250055.1 bacterium
TGTTTGGTAAATCATCAAATTGAAAGGGGTATTGCAGTGTTGGTAAATATACAAGTATAGTGATTGATGTTAAAATTAGGGGCGTAATAAAATTTCTAGATTTAGCTATAAGACGGTTTGGCATGCTATTATTACTCAAAGAGGGGTTGATTTTATATTTTTACAAATTAACGCCACTTGGGTTGGTTGTAAATCATTTTTTGTAAAATAAGGGCAAATTGGAATGTTAAGTGTAACGACAGTTGAGATTATAAAAATAATAGTTGCAACAGCAGCAGCTTATGTGCCAACTGTAGTGATATCCGGTTGCTTTGCGGCTTGGGTGGCTAAGAAGATGGGCGATAGTACAGCAGAAGATCAAGGATTCTTAACTTTAAATCCTTGGAGACATATCTATCCATTGGGTTTGGGAACATTGATTTTGATGCGTGTCGTTAATTTTCCATTTCTATTTGGCTTTGGTCAAATGGTACCGCTCAATGAACATCGCATTCATGGAAGATTTCGTGATTTAAAGTTAATAGCTGCTCTGTGGGCTCGTTCAATGGCAAACGTTATAATGCTATGTGGTGCGATTCTAAGCTTTATCTTGTTTTTTAAGTTAGCAATTCAGCCATATGAATTAATAAAGTTATATCCAGCTGCTACTGAATCTTTTGCATCATTGTATTTGGCTTTTCGAGAGCTTAATTTAATGTCGGCTGCGGCGTATATGCTGTGGGGGCTGTTGCGCTGGATTATTATGAAGATATTTCCTGATATGCAAAATGAAAATATTTTTTTAGTATTTATGGTTGAAATTAGTTTTTTATTATTGCTCTGGAACTATATATCGCCAATTTTTAATGCGATTGTATATGGAATTGAAAGTTTATTTGGTAGCTTGGTTGCTACTTTGATAGGTTGATTATGACAAAACAGGAACAAGTTAAAATACTTTCTCAGGGTGTTGCGCAGTTGCTGCCAATTGAAGCATTTAAATCTAAGCTAGAAAAAAAATCGACTTTATGTATCAAATTAGGAGTAGACCCAACATCCCCAGATTTACATTTGGGGCACGCCATAGTGCTCGGTAAGATGCGGCAGTTTCAGGACTTGGGTCATCGAATTATTTTTTTAATTGGTGACTTTACGGCCAGAATTGGTGATCCGACTGGTAAGTCTAAGACACGTCCACCATTAACAGATGATCAGATTTTGCACAATACACAGACCTATTTTGACCAGGTTCAGCGAATTTTAGATCCTGCTAAAATGACAGTGCGATATAATTCGGAGTGGCTATCGAAGTTGGATTTTATCCAATTAGTTAAGTTGTGTGCGAAAGTGACAGTTTCTCAAATTATTGAACGAGAAGACTTTGCTAAGCGCCTGGATCAGCATCAAGCTGTATATTTGCATGAAATGCTATACCCGTTAATGCAAGGGTATGACTCGGTTGCTTTAGAAGCAGATGTAGAGTTGGGGGGGACCGATCAGACCTTTAATTTATTAATGGGGCGGCATCTGCAAGAGTTATATGGACAAGATGCACAAGTGATTTTGACTATGCCAATTTTGCTTGGACTAGATGGTGTGCATAAAATGTCTAAATCTTTAAATAACGCGATTGGTTTAACTGATCATCCGGATCAGGCGTATGGTAAATTGATGTCTATTTCAGATGAATTGATGTGGCATTACTACCAAATGATTTTAAATTATGATGATGCACAAATGGTAGCTGCTCAGCAGTTGCATCCAATGGTAGCCAAAAAGCAGCTGGCATATCAAGTTGTGATTAAATATTGGTCGATCAAAGATGCTGATCAAGCTCAAGATACTTTTGAAAAACTATTTCAGGCGAAAGATTATTCGGCAGCTCAAGAAGTGGTTTTGTCGGCAGAAACTGCAAGCTCGATTTGGGTGGTTGACTTGTTGCGCTTGTTAGGCGAGAAGCTAAGCTCATCAGAAGTGCGTCGGTTGGTAGAAAGTGGAGCAATTAAAGTTGACGGTGAGTCGGTAGTGGATTTCAAAGCGATTATTAATTGGCGGCCAGGTATGACTATTAAAGTTGGAAAGCACCGAATATATCAAATTAAATAGATCATTAAAGGAGTGGTTATAGTGAAGCGCTGGTTAGGGTTAATGGTATTGGTGTTTTTTAAGAGCATTCTTAGCTATGATGCTGAAACTTATTGCTTTGTATTAGTGGTGCCAAAGTCAGAGCAGGCATATCAGTGTACAATTTTTGGTTTAAATGAAATGCGCGTTTCTCGCTTTCCTAGCGGACCGGCTTGGAGTAATTCAACTAAGAACTGTAAGTGGAAGGATCTAGATTGTAGTCAACACTGCGAACTTTTGAGTCTGTCTAATAAATTGCCAGTTCTTTGTATTGATGAGGGTTGGCTCAAAGAATATCAAATTAATCGATCTAATAAGAATCTCTGTGGCTTTGCTTTGCCATGGGACAGTGGGATGGCGTATGTTTTTGATGATTTGTATCAGGTTGAAAATATCAGTGGTTTAATTGTTTTGTGTGATAAACTTGTTCAAATGAATCTACTGAATGTACCAAATCAATTTACAGATTTGGATGATGACATGGATGACATAGATCGCTTAGTTGCTGGAGTTGATGGTGAAGAGATGATGAGTAAGCCATTGCCATATCCGCTAGATCAAATTAAAATTGTCTGTGGTCAATTATTTATTGCAGCTTTGTTAAAGTATCATCAAATAAAAGATAAATTTAGTGCGTATTTAAGGCTTAAGCATGGCAGTTGAAAAACATCAGTTTGCAGTTTATGTAGCAGGATTGGTAGCGTTTAAATTTTTTAATGGTAGATGTAAAATTACTGATCCGGATTTAGTTCATAGAATTAGTAAAGTTCTACGTTTAGAAATCGGTGAAGAGTTGGTGCTTTTTGACCAGTATAAAGCTATAACTTGTCAGGTTGTAGAAGTTGGCCGTAAAGAGATAGTTCTAGAGCTGTTATTAGAGCAGGTGCATAAGCTATTTAAGCATCGTGTAATTATGGCGCTAGCTGTACTGAAGAAAGAACACTTTGAGCAGGCGCTATATAGTTGTGTGGAACTTGGTGCGACCGAGATTTGGCCGATTATGTTTCAAAAAAGTGGACCGCTGCATTTAAATGCTCAACGATTGCAAACTATTTTAGTTTCAGCTGCTGAGCAGTCTAAAAATTTTAATTTACCGATTTGTGCCGCGCCGATTTCAGGATTAGATTTTTTCAATTTAATTTCTTCTGATCCAAAATCAACCTACATACTTTGTGATGTGGCAGGTCAGCCGCTTTTAGATCATTTACAAAATCTAAAAATGACATGTCCGAATCAAGTTGTTTTGGTAGTTGGTCCGGAAGGAGATTTAACCAGCTCAGAGAAGTCAGCTATGCAGGCTAATGGTGCTAAGCTTATGCAGCTGACACCGACTGTTTTACGATCTGTACAGGCCACGGCAGTTTGTTTAGGTGCCGTTCGGTCGGTTTTGAAATGAAACAGGAATAGCAGATTTTAGATAAAGTGGCTGTAATTCCGATTCAAGCTGCTCATTTAAATATTGATTTAGACATCCACTAGCAATGCTTTTGATATTGCTGAATTTATGATCATGTAGATTTAATTTAAAGTTACTTGGTAGTGTAATGTCCCAGTTTTTTAAATGACTTAGACCTTCACCAATAACTAGTACATCAATGTTGTTAAAATATAAGACTTGTTGGTCCCAAAAAGGTTTAGCCATTTCCCAGCCAAAACGAATGCCAATTTCAGATTTAGTGGCATAGTAGAGACTGTTACCATAAGCATTTAGGATGGCAATTGCAGGCGTATCAGCTACTTCTTGAATCAATGTTGCGATGCCATTAACTCCAACTAATGGTATTTTGGTAGCAAAGTTGATTCCATTTAAGGTGCTAATTGTAGTTCTAAGAGTTGTAAATGGCGCTGGTCCTAAGTTTGCACCGATAAAACTGATTTGATCCAACGTAAGATTATTACGCTGCAAAATGGTATCCATCACAGGAATTAATTGGCCAGATGCTACAAATTTAGGAACAATCATCATGTCAAGTAGGTGTGATTTTTCTAGTAAAGCTATTTCAACCTGATCGTATGTGCTCTGTATAACAAGGTATATTATTTTTTGTTTTTGCATTTCTGTTGTTGGTAAAAAAGACTAAATGAATCAAACTCGATCTTCCGATCGGTTTTGGTTACTACTTTACCACAATTTATGCATTTCCACCCTAAAAAATTTAAAAAGTGGTCAAAAAAAGACTGCTGCACCATCAGTCCATCACATTTGCGACACTTCATATACCCCTCCTACAAAGAAAAATTTTATTTTTTTACATAGAAGGCTGATCACTTGTTTATAGGAGTCTAAATAAACTAGTTTTTATTTGTCAAGTGATATGTTGATTTATATGATTAGATCGACTTTACTCTTCAGAAACAAAGTAATTAGAGTCTAGATATGTCTGTAAGATGATTGCAGCTGCAATGGAGTGCTGTTGCAATCGGCTAGTTTTATCAGTGGACTTTTTAAGTTTAGCCGCACTTTGGCTGGTTAATCGCTCATCCCATAAAACTAATTTTAAGTCTGGGAACTTTATAGCAAGTGTGTTTTTTAAATCAATGGATTTTTGAGTTTGAGCGCTGATTGTGCCGCGCATGGTTTTGGGATATCCAATTACGATCGTATTGATATCTTCTTGTGGAATAATTAAACCAAGAAATGCGTCTAAGGTCTCGGGTGTAACTGTTTGATAGGGTTCTGCTAACATGCCCAATTCATCAGACAATGCTGTGCCGATATGTTGATCACCAGGGTCTAGGGCAAGGGCTTTAGGCATAATTTGCTAACTCAAATTAAATAACGTAACCTACTATTTTGATCAGTATAGTATTTATTGTCTGATTTAGATAGAGATCATTTTGGAAAGGATTATATGATAAACTTGAATCAGCTGGCAATTGGAATTAATGATTGGATTTGGGGTTGGCCCTTATTAATCGTGTTTTTATCAACCGGCATTCTAGCTACATTGATGTTGAACTTTGTTCAGTTTAGATATTTTGTGCGCTCTTTTAAAATGGTTTTATTTCCAACTAAATCTGAAACAGAGAAGCCGCTCGATGCTCAAATGACTTCTTTTCAGGCCTTTATAAACGCTTTGGGTACAAGCACTGGCAATGGTAGTATTGCAGGGATTGGAACTGCAATTTTTGCCGGTGGGCCAGGGGCGGCATTTTGGATTTTGGTAGCCGGTGTTTTTGCGATGGTTCTAAGGTTTTCGGAAGTGTTTTTGGCGACCTATGTAATTGGTAAGCGAACTTTTGGAACAGCTAAGGGTGGGC
>JAHFBM010000012.1 GCA_023250055.1 bacterium
AGGATTAAGAATCCAATGATTAATATCTTTGGAACAGCTGGAATTAGGGCCCAGGTTGGACAATCTCCCTTAACTTTAAGCGAAATCATCAAATTAGGCCAAGCCGTTGGTCAATTTATTATAAATAAACATGGTATACATGCTAAAGTCCTAATTGCAAATGATACCAGAGTCTCATCAGATTGGATTAAGGCAACATTTAAAGCTGGACTACTACAATTCCCAGTCTTGGTTGAAGATGGTCAAATTTTATCCACTCCAGCCATTTATAATTTAATTACGAATCAGAAACTCTACCAATACGGTATTATGATTACCGCTTCACATAACCCCTATCAAGATAATGGCATCAAACTTATTAGCCAAGAAGATGGAAATCTTACGCTAGCAGAAGAGCTACAGATTACAGAATTATTTTATGCCCCCTCACCAACACCCGATTGTACCAATTTGGGTCGAGAGACTAACCAATATAAAAGCAGCTCTAACTCAGCTGCTCAAGCATATCTTAAATTCATGACAGCTCTCATTAAATTTAAACAGCCATTAAATGAATTAATCATCTGGGACTGTGCTAATGGCGCAACTAGCGACCTGGTACCTCAAGTTCTAAACCACTTAGGTGCAAATTATTTAATTATCAATCATCAACCAACTGGTCAAAATATTAATCATAACTGTGGATCAACCCATCCAGAAAGCTTACAAGCCACCGTCCAGACACACTCTGCCAGACTAGGATTTGCCTTAGACGGAGATGGAGATCGTATAACGGTTGTCACAGCTGATGGTAAAGTCAAAGATGGTGATGACCTAATTGCTTTCTTATCTACTAATTCAGAATATCAAACCGAAACTAATCTGGTCGGTACAATTATTAGCAACTATGGCCTAGAACTCTGGCTCCAAGCGCAAAATAAAAAATTAATTCGTAGTAATGTCGGTGAAAAGTATATATCTCAAGAATTATTAGCCAATCAATCTCAAATTGGTGGTGAACCATCTGGACATATTATTTTACGCAATTTAGCAAACAGTAGCGATGGCCTATTAGTAGCCTTAAAAATCTTAGAAACTGCTTATTTAACTAACAATTGGAGTCTACAAACTTTTACAAGAACACCAACTATCAACGCTGATATTGCAATTAAAAATAAACTTAATTTATCTAACCGTCCTTTTATTGATTTAATTAACAACTATCAAAAATTAATTACTCCCGGTAGACTTGTAATTCGCTATTCTGGAACAGAAAACTATCTAAGAATATTATTAGAGGGTTCTGATTCAGAACAATTACAGCGAGTGCTAACTCAAATTAAAACGGAGCTAGTGCCACTACTAAGTTAAACAAAAAAAGAGAGTAATCATGATTAAAAAATTATTTTTTAGAACTTTAGATACTATCCGATCTCTGTTTTTTAATGGTCTATTAATCGTTCTACCAATTACCATAACGTTCACACTATTTCATAGTTTTTTCAAGCTAATAAAAAATTGGCTAGAACCGCTAAATGTTTGCCTGCCATGCTACTTTCAAAATGTTCCTCAATCTGAGTTTTTAGTAGTTTTAACCATAATTTTAGTCATTGGTGTTTTTGTAAAATATTTTTTATTAAAACCATTAGTGCATGCCATTGAAGATCAGTTAGTATTCAAAATTCCACTAGTCAGATCCATCTACTCTGGCATTCAACAGCTTATCAATGCCATTACATCCAAAGACCAGTCAAACTTTAACTCTGTAGTTTTACTAGAATTCCCAAATATAGGGTCATATACCCTAGGCTTTAAAACCAGCAACTTGCCCAAAGAGATTTCACCTGACCAAACTGAAACTTACTATAGCATCTTCGTTCCAACTACACCCAATCCCACCTCTGGATTTTTAGTAATCCTGCCTGCAAGTAAATTTCGAATGGTCGACCTAACCAAACAAGAAGCCATGGCACTAATTATCTCTAGTGGAATTATTAAACCTGAACGCTTTGAGTAATTAAGTATCGGCTAAAATTTAAAAACAATTAAAGTTAGCAAGATAGCGTACTTGACACCAAAAATAAAATTAAAAAATAGAAAAACTATGTGATCACTTATCATGTGAATCATCTCCTAGCATATTATCGTAAAATTGAAATTAAATTAATAAATTAAAGATTGAATGTATCTGTGGCGGCGGTGGCCACGGTATAGATGCTCTGTTTATTGGACGAAATACAGAACAGATTGAAAATAGATTGGAATATAACCTCTAAAACAACAACTCTTACTCTAGGCCTGCTAAGCCTACTTCGAACAACTAAAAATTCCTTCATCTTCAGACCCTCTTTTTAAATAGTTTTATTTAAAGATAAAGACCTCCGATCATAATTGCAATATTTAACCATTTAAGAACTGTGCATATAGCAACTCTAGGGCAATTTCAGGCGTGCTGCCATTCTTAAACTCATAATCTATTTTATATAAATCGCTATGAACCTGCTGCAAACGCTCAACTGATAAATATTTCCATCCAGTTTTCATAAAATCAAATGGCAAGCGGAACCCGATTTGCTTTGCCATTTGATACTCTTGTTTCTGTTGGAATTTAATAAAGTATAAAGCTTTAAACAGCTGCTCTGACCAGAATGCTAGCCAAAATTGCACTGGATACGTATCATAAATTTCTATCCAAGAACTATAAAAAGATTTTGCATCACGAAATAAAAAATGTCGACTAAGATCAAACAGAGACTGCTCAGAGACTATGATTTTAGAAACCAGTTGCTGATTAAACTCGTCTACATCTCGCATCACAGTAGCATATTGTGCTACCAGACAAAGCTGATCTAGTGACAGAACTCCAACCGATTTTTGCACTTTTTTCAAAAACAACTCTATCCGATAATGATTGACTGCAATTGGTAAGAGTTGCGTTAAACTCGAAATAAAATTAGCAGAATTCAAATCCAAAACAACTTCTAAATCAAATGGCTTAGGCAAAGCAACATTAGTTTCCACAAATAACCAGATTTGGTGTGGACCTATATAGTTAGCCAAATCGCCATAGACAGCCCGGCTAGTCTTTGCGTCTAGCAATAAACTATTGATCCAATAATGCTCCGACTGTCCCAGAAAACTCATAGCCAAAGTATTTTGATGACTTGTCCAATCTGATGATTTTTCCAAAACCAAATGTCGCAGCTTAATCCGGTGTTCAACAGATAAATAATTAAACAATAGTCTAAAAAAATTAGCTGGATATGCAGCGGCCCGAAACACAACTACTCGATGCTGTAGAAATTGGTCTAAATTAAAAATTGGTATCATAAAAACCTAGAATTGTGAAAAAATTTGCACTACGCCAAGCTGTGCCAGCACCCGCATTCTCTCAAAATCAGACCACTCAATTGGAGCCTGTTCAGCTGTGCCCTGCACCTCAATTAACTGACCCGCTTTAGTCAACACAAAATTAAAATCAACTTGAGCCTGATTGTCTTCTAGATAATTCAGGTCCAACAGATTTACACCCTGCACCATTCCAACCGAGATTGCAGCAATCTCATCTATAATCAATTTGCCCTTTAATAGGCCCTTTTGATGCCAAACTTCTTGAGCTAACTTTAAAGCATAACCTGCTCCAATAATTGCTGCCGTACGAGTCCCACCATCGGCCTGAATCACATCACAATCAATTGTAATAGTATATTCACCAATCATAGATAAATTCACAACCGATCGAAACACCCTACCAATCAAACGTGAAATCTCAACTGTTCTACCCGGACGCTTAGTCACATTGGCATCACGTTGATTTCGCTGATGGGTCGCAGCTGGCAACATAGCATATTCCGCAGTTAGCCAACCTGTACCCTGCCCTTTAAGAAAGGACGGTACCCCTGAATTTAGGGATACCGCACATAAAACTTTAGTTTTACCAAGCTCAATTAAAACTGAACCAGACGTATATTCAATAAAATTAGGTGTTAGCTTAATCGGTCTAATTTGATCAACTGCTCTACCATCGTTGCGCAACACGCTTAAGCCCCTTTATTCTGCTTACTCTTATCAGCAAAGCCTAACTTAATCCGACCTGTGTCAGCATCATAGTTTAATACAACAACTCTTAATTCGCTGTTAGTTGGATAAAGCTTTTCAACATTAGCCTGATCTTCACGTGGAATATTAGAAATATGCAGCAAGCCATCTAAGCCAGGAACCAATTCTACAAAAATTCCGAAATCTGTAATTCGACGAACCTTACCCTCATAGATTGCATTAGTTTCAATCTTGCCTGATAAAGTTTTCACCCAGCTAATAGCTTTTTCTAAACCCGCACCAGGTGTTCCAAAAATATTAACTGTTCCGTCATCTTCAATGTCAATTGTAACATTAGTTTTTTCAATGATTTCACGAATGATCTTACCACCAGCACCAATTACAGCGCCAATTCGATCCTGTTCAATTTTAAATGAAACCATTTTTGGAACTAGTTCAGACAACTCAGCTCGAGGTTGACTCAATGTCAACTTCATCCGATCCATAATCACTTTACGACCTGCTTTAGCTTGCGCTAAGGCTTGCCTGAAAACTTCTTTAGTTAAACCGCCCTTGTTTTTAATGTCCAACTGGATCGCAGTGATACCTTGATCAGTTCCAGCCACTTTAAAATCCATCCAACCAAAAGCGTCTTCAAAGCCATTGATATCGGTAATTGGTTGAAACCTTTTACCTGAAGAATCTTTTAGCAGACCCATTGCAACACCACTAACCATAGCTGTGATTGGCACACCGGCATCCATAAGAGCCAGGGTTGCACCGCAAACAGTTGCCATAGAAGATGAACCAAAGCATTCTAAAATGTCAGAAACAACACGAATAGTATATGGAAACTTATCAGCAGCTGGTAAAACCGGCCTAATTGCTGAAGCAGCCAATGCACCATGCCCGACTTCACGACGACCCGGACCACGAGATGGGCGAGCTTCACCAACTGAAAATGGCGGGAAATTATAGTGCAGAATAAATTTCTGATCCATTGTTCCATCCATCAGCTCTTCAATTCTTTGGGCATCTTGACCAGTTCCTAAAGTAGTTGAAACTAGCGCCTGGGTGTTTCCACGCATGAATAAGGCTGAACCATGCGTAAAGGGTAATAAACCAACTTCAGAGTTTACAGTTCGTACTGTTTCAAAGTCACGACCGTCAACGCGTTTACCAGTGGCCAAAATATAATCTGTAAATGATGTCTTAAATTGAGTATCCAAGGCATACATAACTTTTTTCTTAGTAAGATCTTCTTCACCAATCTGCTCGGCATGCTCAAGCATGAACTGATCGAACATGACCTTAATGGCGTCTGAACAGCCCTTTTTACCTAAGTTACAGACTGAGGCCAAGCGCGCATCAGTCAGAAAGGTTTTAGCTACAGCTTCCCAAGCCAACCAATCAAATGCATCTAACGTTTCGGCTTTAGTTACCTGAAGCTCACGTGCAATTTGGTTTTGCCAATCAATTTGAATCTTAATTTTAGATTGAGCCAGTTCCAGCATTTCTAGCAGCTCTTCTTCTGAAATATTGCCTGTACTGCCCTCCAGCATACAAACACCTTCTTGAGTTCCTGCTACAATCAAATGAACATCAGACAACTTAGTCTGCGGATAGGTTGGATTAACCACTAGCTGTCCATCAATTCTACCAATCTCAACTGCTCCAACTGGCTCCAAAAAGGGAACCTTAGAAATCGTCAAAGCTAACGAACTAGCAACCAATGCTGAAATACTTGGAATATGCTCTTTATCAACCGAATAAACTGTTGCTAACAATTGAACTTGATCAAAAAATTTATCTGGAAACAACGGTCTAATAGCGCGATCAATTAAACGAGATGTTAAAACTTCTTTATCAGTCATTTTGCCTTCACGCTTGAAGTATCCTCCTGGAATCTTTCCAGCAGCTGCAAACATTTCACGGTAATCTACTGAAAGAGGCAAAAACCCCGGAAACTCATCTTTACTAGCAGCTGATACCACGGTAGCTAAAACTACCGTTCCACCATACTGCATCCACACAGCTCCATCAGCCTGCTGTGCAAACTTACCTAATTGGACTTCATATCCAAATTCGGGCAGATTAAATTTTTTAACTTCATTCATCTATTTACGCAACCCCAGTCCGCTAAGTAAGCTTTTATAAACATCAAATTTTTTAATTTTTAGATAATCCAAACAGCGTCTGCGTCGATTTACCAATCTCAATAATCCAAATTTGGAGCTGAAATCTTTCTTGTGCGTCTTAACATGTACAGACAAAGCTGCAATTTTATCAGTCAAATCAATTACTTGAACCTCAACTGACCCTACATCACCTGCATGTAACTTTATTTTTGACTTTAATTCGTTATTCTTTTCAATCATTTATAACACCTAAATTTTAAATCCTAATTATCAGCTTATACTATTTTCACAAAATTGGTAGGCACGAGCGGACTTGAACCGCTGACCCCTGCTACGTCAAAGCAGTGCTCTACCACTGAGCTACGCGCCTTCTTCTTCATGCTCTAATCGTTCAGCTTCTTTTTCCAACGTGGTCAAATCTTTTCCAATATATTTTTCTTGAAACGATCTAATACCTGTTCCCGCTGGAATCAATTTACCAATAATGATATTTTCCTTCAACCCATACAGGTAATCTTCTTGCCCCGAAATCGCTGCTTCTGTTAAAATGCGAGTTGTTTCTTGGAACGAAGCCGCTGAAATCATACTTTCGGTATCAAGAGAAGCCATTGTAATACCCATAATTAACGGTTTAGTAACTGCTACTCGTTTCCCATCAGCTCTCAATAAAGCATTAATTTGCTTGAACTTGAGACGATCTACCCGATCACCGACCAAGAAATCACTATCACCTGACTCAGTAACTCGAACCTTGCGCATCATCTGACGAACAATTACTTCCACATGACGATCATTAATATCAATGCCATGCAATCGATAGATTTCCTGTATCTGATCAACTAAATAATGCTGCACACTATCCGGCCCCATAATCCTCAGCATATCTTGAATGACCGGTTCACCAGAAGTAATTAGTTCCCCCGCCTGAACATGATCACCATGTGCAATATTTAACTGCTTACCACGCGGAATTGAATAATCAAATGATTGATCTCCAGATACAATTGTAATTGTTCGCATTCCACGATGAATATCACCAACCACAATCTCACCGTCAATATCAGCCATAATTGCTGGATCTTTTGGAGCTCTTACTTCAAATAATTCTGCGATTCTTGGCAAGCCCCCAGTTGTAATATCCTTAGTTTTAGATGCCGCTCTTGGAATCTTAACCAAAATATCACCCGCTTGAACCACTTGACCATTCTTCACGCTCAAGTAAGCTCCTGTTGGCAAATAATAATGAGAAAGGTCATTTCCATCCGCATCAACAATTTTAATTGCTGGCTGATGCTTATCGCTTTTAGCTTCTAAAATTACCTTATTAATCTTTTCGGTACTTTCATCTAAAGTCTCTTGATAAGTCACATTATTAATCAAGTTAACAAACTTCACTGTACCGGACACATCAGCCAAAATACCAGCGTTATTTGCATCCCATTCTGAAATTTTAGCTCCAGACTCAACCGCTGCGTTTTCATTAATGAAAACAATTGCACCATATTCAATCTCATGCTCTTGAAGAGCTAGGCCTTCATTTGAAAGTATTTGCAATGAGGCCTTGCGACTCATATTAACCTTCTGTCCAGCCGCATTGGTTAACAATCGAACACCACTAAACTTCACAACACCTTTGTGTCTAGCAAAAATACCAGCTTGCTCTGTTACACTAGCAGTACCCCCAATGTGGAAAGTTCTCATAGTTAACTGTGTCCCAGGCTCACCAATCGATTGCGCTGCAATAATACCAACAGTTGCACCAATATCCACTAAATAATTCTTAGATAAGTCCATACCGTAACAGTATGCACAAATTCCACGTCGGGACTGACAAGTTAAAGCTGATCTAATGCAAATCTTAGATACAACAGAGTTACTAATTAATTCAACCTCATCACGGCCAATCAATTGTCCTTGTTTCACCAAGATCTGACCAGAAATTTCATCCTTAATATCAATTGCAGCAATTCTACCAAATGCACGATTTGCAACAGAATAAATCACCTCACCAGACTCTTTAACATCTTCTAGCTCGATATATCCTAGGCCTTGGCAATCTTTGGATGTGATAACCACGTCTTGAGCAACATCTACAAGCCTTCTAGTTAAGTAACCAGAGTTTGCTGTTTTTAATGCTGTATCAGCCTGACCTTTACGAGCACCATGAGTTGAAATAAAGTACTCAAAAACACTTAAGCCTTCCTTAAAGTTGCTCTTAACTGGTGTTTCCATAATTTCACCTGATGGTCGCGCCATCAAACCACGCATCCCAACCAACTGCTTAATCTGATCCTTGGAACCACGCGCTCCAGATTCTAACATCATAAAAATCGGGTTAAACGGTTCATTAGATCGATCTGCATTGGTAAATGAAATTTGATTCTGCTTTTCCAGGTCAATCATCATTTCTTTAGCTACATCTGAAGTAGTCCGACCCCAAATCCCGATCACTTTGTTATAGCGCTCACGATTAGTAATCGCACCATCCATATATAGTTTTTCAACTTTAATAACTTCCTGCTCGGCTTTATCAATAACTTCATCTTTATGCTGTGGAATTACTAAGTCATCAATTCCAAATGAAATACCACCAAAAGTAGCATACTGAAAACCTAATTTTTTAATTTTATCCAAGAACAAAATCGCTTCATTCTCACCAAATTGATAATAAACCGATTCAATCAAACGGCGAACATCAGCCCGACACATTACTCGGTTGATCCAATCAAATTGAGATCCTGCCGGCAAATCAGAGAACAATACGACTCTACCAACTGACGTTTCCACCATTTGTTTTGATGCTAACCTAACTGCAATTTTGGCATGTATATCAATTTTATTGCATTGATATGCTGAAATTACCTCTTCCACATTCGCAAACACTATACCTTCGCCACGCACATTCATACGAATCTTAGTCATATAGTGTAAACCTAGAACCATATCCTTACTTGGAATTGCCACAGGCTTACCATTAGCAGGTGATAACAAATTCTTAGTTGCCAACACTAGCTCGCGAACTTCTGCACGAGCCTTATTGCTCAATGGAATATGTACAGACATCTGGTCACCATCGAAGTCAGCGTTAAATGCCGCACAAACCAAGGGGTGAATTTTAATCGCTTTACCTTCTACCAAGATAGGATAAAAGCTTTGAATCCCAAGGCGATGCAGAGTTGGGGCACGATTTAATAAGACTGGATGATCTTTAACCACATCTTCCAAAATTGGCCAAACTTCTGACATCAAGGTTTCAACCATTCGCTTAGCAACTCGCAAATTTGGAGCTATTTCACGTATAATCAGTTGAGCTAACACAAATGGCTTAAACAGTTCTAGCGCCATCGCCTTTGGCAATCCGCACTGATGCATTTTTAATTCTGGATCAACCACAATTACAGATCGACCTGAGTAATCTACGCGTTTACCAAGTAAATTTTGTCTAAACCGACCCTGTTTACCGCGCAACATTTCACTAAGAGATTTTAATGGTCGCTTGTTACTACCGCGAACAGGTTGTCCACGACGACCATTATCAATCAAGGCGTCTACAGATTCCTGCAACATTCGTTTTTCATTTTTAATAATTACCGAAGGAGCTTCGATTTCTATTAAACGCTTTAAACGAATATTACGATTTAACACACGACGATACAACTCATTTAAATCTGAACTAGCAAAGCGACCGCCCTCTAAAGGCACCAATGGTCGTAAGTCTGGTGGTAATACCGGCAAAACACTCAAAATCATTAACTTAGGATTTAAACCAGCGTTCTTTAAGTCTGATAGAACCTTAATTCTACGCATAATCTTATGACGACTAGTAATTGATGTTGATCGCTCATACTCATCACGCAACGTCTTAATATCAAAATCAACATCAATTAAACCTAAGACATCCCGCAAGCCCTCTGCCCCTGTCTTAGCTGAAAAATCAAAATCAGCCGGATTGGCATTGCGATAATTATCATACTCAGCGTTAGTCAACAAAGTCTTGCGAGAATATGGAGACTTGCCTTGATGTACAACAATATAACAATCAAAGTAAACTACACGCTCTAGATCCTTCACTGACATATCCATAATCATTCCAAGATAACTTGGAATACCTTTGAGATACCAGATATGGCAAACTGGTGCAACCAGATCAATATGACCCATTCGCTCACGACGAACACGAGACTGAATTACTTCAACTCCACACTTTTCGCAGGTTACCCCACGATGCTTCATGCGCTTATACTTACCACAATTACATTCCCAATCCTTTACAGGACCAAAAATACGCGCACAAAATAAGCCATCTTTCTCAGGCTTAAGTGTTCGATAATTGATAGTTTCAATCTTTTTAACTTCACCATAAGATAAAGCTTTAATCTTTTCAGGTGAAGAAACACTGACCCTAACCGCATTAAACTGCGATGTACCAACATTATCTTTGAAGCGTAGAAGCATCCGGTTATCCACCAATTTCCTCCTTACCGGCCTTAAACAAATCTATTTGCAAGCCTAAACTCTGTAATTCTTTGACCAAAACGTTAAATGACTCTGGTAACCCTGGTTCCGGAATTCGATCCGATTCACCACGCACAATCGCCTCATACACCCGATGTCGATTAACCACATCATCAGATTTATAAGTCAACAACTCTTGCAGCGCATAAGAAGCACCATAGGCCTCTAATGCCCAAACTTCCATTTCACCAAACCTCTGGCCACCAAACTGAGCCTTACCGCCCAATGGTTGTTGAGTTACCAAAGAATATGGTCCGACAGAGCGAGCATGCAACTTATCATCAACTAAGTGATTTAATTTCAACATATAGGTTGATCCAACCGTAACTGGTTGATCAAAATAATCACCTGTTCTACCATCACGCAATCGATAAGCACCTGATTCAGACATACCAATCGATCTCAATAATGGCTTAATATCATCTTCAAAAGAAGCACCATCAAATACCGGTGTCGTATATGCCACACCCTTAATTGAAATATGCTTCGCCAATTTTAACAACTCTTCTTGGCCATATTTCTGCTCATAATCAGAAACTAACTCTGAACCAAACTGTTGCACCAAGAAAGACTTAATTTGCTTAGATGAGCCCTGTGTAACTAACTCTGCTAGTTGATGTCCCAACTTACGACCAGCAAAAGCTAAGATTGTTTCCAGAATCTGCCCAACGTTCATCCGTGAAGGCACCCCCAATGGATTAAGCACAATATCAACTGGTGTGCCATCGTCCATACAAGGCATATCCTCACGAGGTAAAATCAAAGACACGATCCCTTTGTTACCATGACGACCTGACAGCTTGTCGCCAGCAGATACATGTCGCTTAGATGCGATATAGACTTTAATCATCTTAATCACACCTGATGGCAGTGGATCACCCTTCTTCAAGTTAGCTATTCGCTCATTTTTCAAACGATCCAAAATATCAGATTGGCTCTCAAACGACCTCTTTAAATCAGATAGCTGACTATTAATCGCGGCTTCTTTAGTTTTTAAGGCCAACAATTTATCAAAGGATAATTCTCGTAACAAATCTTCTACAAACTTACCCTTAGGTGCTAAACTAGCCGCAACCTTACTTCCGGCCTCTTGACCATCAAGCAAAGCTATCGACTTTTCAACCGTCATCTTAGACAAAAGTTCAATATGAAAATTAAATTCATTTTCTAATTTCTTTTGCGCTGCGTTAGCAATTTCTTTATAGCGCTGATCCTTACGAATTCCGCTTCTAGAAAAAACCTTCACATCAATTACTGTACCTTCAACTCCAGGTGGTACTCGCAAAGAAGTATCCCTAACTTCACGTGATTTTTCACCAAAAATCGCCCGCAATAGTCGCTCTTCCGGAGAATATTGCACATCTCCCTTTAAGGTAACCTTACCGATTAAGATATCGCCAGCTTTAACACGGGTACCAATTTTAACAACTCCCTCCTCATCTAAGCTAGACAAAGCGCCTTCACCCACATTTGGAATATCACGAGTAATTTCTTCAGGCCCCAGCTTCGTATCTCGCGCATCAACAATATACTCATCTATGTGGACTGATGTTAATGTGCTGTCTTCAACTAAGCGTCTATTTAGAACAATCGCGTCTTCAAAATTATAACCATGCCATGGCATAAACGCCACAATAATATTAGCACCAAGAGCCAGTTCACCGCTTTCAACCGCCGAACCATCAGTCAAGATATCCCCAACAGCCACTCGCTGTCCGACCTTAACAATTGGCCTTTGATGAATCCAAGTACTATAACTAGAACGTCTAAATTTCTTTAAATTATAGATGTCAACCCCACCAGACATCCAGTGCTCAATGTCATTAAACTGATCTTCATCAACCCGGACAATCACTTTATCCGACTCAACATGCTCAATGACCCCTGGACGACGAGCAATTATTACCGCACCTGATGCTTTACAAATCTCTTTTTCCATGCCAGTACCAATCAATGGTGCTTCACACTGAATCAAAGGAACCGCTTGGCGCTGCATATTCGCACCCATTAAAGCTCGAGTCGCGTCATCATGCTCCAAAAATGGAATCAAAGAAGCTGCAACTGAAACTAACTGCTTTGGTGACGAATCAATATAATCTACCTTGTCTGTTTCGACGTACAAGAAGTTCCCTTCGTGTCGCGCCAACACCATATCACTTTGCAACTTTTTAGTCTTATCATCTGCGGCATCTGCTTGTGCAATGTAATGCTTAGCTTCTTCAAATGCATCTAAAAAGACTGACTCATCTAAAATCTTACCATTTTTAACTGGTCGATAAGCCGTTTCAATAAAACCTAACTCATTTACCATAGCATAAGTTGCCAACGAAGAAATCAACCCAATAGTTTGACCTTCAGGCGTTTCAATCGGGCAAATTCGACCATAATGAGAGGTGTGCACATCACGAATTTCATAAGTAGCACGATCCTTCAACACCCCACCTGCACCTAAAGCTGATAGGCGACGCTTATGCGCAATCTCAGACAGAGGATTAGTTTGGTCCATGAACTGAGACAATTGACCAGTTCCAAAGAACTCTCTAATCACGGCACTCAGCGGCTTAACATTCAATAAATCTTGCGGCTTAGCTGTATTATAAGCTTCTTGCATTCTAAAGCGTTCACGCGCAATTCTCTCAATTCGCGCAAACCCAACATAAACTTGATTAGCCAACAGCTCACCTACTAAGCGAACGCGACGATTACCTAAGTGGTCGATATCATCTAAAAGGCCTTCACCCAACTCGCGTAATTTAACTAAGTAAGCTACAGTTGCTACAATATCTTCCCTCACCAGGGCTGTAGTTTCTTCCGAAATACTCAACCCCAATTTGTTATTCATTCTAATCCGACCAACCTTAGTCAAATCATAATAACGAGGATTAAATAGCAGACTCTCTAGTCGCTGCAAAACATCCTTAACAGCAATACTATCTCCAGGCCAAACCTTAGCATGAACCTCCTTCAATGCTTCGTCCTGAGTGGTATTATGATCTTGCGCTAAAGTTACTGCAATCGTTGGCTGTAAAGCATAACCAAAAGAGGCTACAATTTTAAACTCTTCAGATTTAGATTTCTTTAATCGCTCTAGGCTAACCTCATCTAACGCCTGCCCTTGATCAACTAGAACCTCACCGGTCTTCGGATCAAGCACCTCTTGCGCCACAACCTTGCTCAATAAATGCTCCACCTTCAACGGCAATTCGACCAGGCCTGTACTAATAAGCTTGTCTAACACTTGACGATTAACACGACGAGCAGACAATTTAATCTTAGAATCCAATGGCAACATATCAGAGTCTAAACGCTGCCCTAAGATACTGTCATCAACCTTTAGATAAAATTTTCCATTTTGAACTAGAACTGTATTCAAATTATAAAACAATGGCAAAATCTCTTCACGACTAATCCCTAACGCTTGTAGGAAAGTAGTAACTAGAAATTTCTTCTTCTTGTCGATTCGAACATAGAGGCAGTCATTACTATCAAACTCAAAATCTAACCACGAGCCACGCATAGGAATGATTCTAGCCAAATAGTATGACCGACCTCTAAAGTCTTTGATTTTTTTACTAACAGAAAAAACTGCGCCCGGAGAACGATGCAATTGACTCACCACCACTCGCTCTACGCCATTGATCAAGAATGTACCCTGATCACCCAACATAAGCCGACCATCTGCCATTTCATATAAATCTGCCATCACTGGTAAATCTACAAAGAAAACAACTTGTTCTTTAATGTCAATAATCGTCCGCTCGCCACCATCCTCTGGCACATCCCAAGTAATTAACTGCACCTTAACGCGCAATGGCATGCTATAGGTTTGACCACCAGTTCGAGCCTCATCCAACGGCATAGCCAATTGAATAGTAACTCTAGATGAACAGTTTGAACAGTTTTGATAGCGAGCATTTTTTTTGTGACATTCCGGACAAACAACACCATTAACCAACCTGGAGCATCCAGATTTTTTACATGAGGAACAATTCCACTTGTAGCGATTTTCAATCCCTGTAGTTCCACCACAGGCACAAGCCCAATCACCAATTTCATAGCTAACGTATTCTAATGACATCTTTCCTTCATAATCAATTGGAAAGATATCCTTTAGCACACGCTCCAACCCAACATGCTTGCGCTCTTCCGGCAAGTAGTCAAATTGAGCAAACTCATTAAAAGATTTTGACTGCACCTCAATCAAATTTGGCACAGGCACAACATTTTTGAGTTTTTCAAATGACTTTCTCAATGTTGGCTTACCAATACCCCAGTAAGACATCTAGTTGCTCCTCCTTGTAACGGTAATTATCCCTAAAACAACACTAAAATTAAGAAAGTTCTACTTTAGCTCCAGCAGCCTCTAATGCCTCTTTCATCTTATCTGCAGTTTCTTTATTTGCAGCTTCTGAAATAACTGTTGGGGCTTCATCAACCGCTTTTTTAGCATCGGTCAAATTCAAATCAGTAACTTTACGTAGCGCCTTAATTACATCAATCTTTTTATCGCCAACTTCTTTCAAAGTCACCTTATATTCAGACTTCGACTCTTCAACTACAGCCGCTGCTGCAACTGGTGCCGCCGCAACCGGCATAGCAGCCGAAACACCGAAAGTTGTTTCAATGGCCTTAACCAAATCTGCCAACTCTAGAACAGTCATACTTCCAATTTCTTCAACTAGCTTATTTGCTTTTGATGACATAGCATCCCTTATAGATTAAATAACTATTATTAACAAGTAAAAACCACTACTGCTTTGCTTCAACCATTAAATTCAATACGCGAGCAAGACCAGCAATTGAAGCATTCAATGCGCCACAGACTTGCGCCAACAGCACTTCTCTGGAAGGCAAAGTAGCCAAATATTCAATTTCTGTTTTGCCAATCATCTTATTTTCAAAATGACCAACAACTAAACGCATAGCTTCATTTTCTTTAGCAAAGTTATACAACACCTTAGCAACCGCATTTGGCTCGCCATTGGATATAACTACTGCTAATTGCTCCCTGAGCGAAGGCACTAAATCACTCATGTCTGCTGACGCATCGCGCACCACACGCTTAACCAAGCGAACCTTAGCAACCTTCAAACGCCCCTTTTGCTCTCTCAATCCGACCCTTAGGGCCTGTAACTGAACTACCGTCAAACCTTGATACTTAATCCAAAATATTGCGTTTGCACCTGCAAAATCCTGCTTTAAGCTCTCAACCAATTCAGCTTTCTCTTGGCGATTCATTTCTTAGTTCCTTATGCTATCCTAAATTATTTAATTGCCTCTTGCACATCAAGCGAAATACCCACACCCATAGTAGATGAAACTGAGATATTTCGAATAAACTGCCCCTTAGCGCCTGATGGCTTAGAGCTATTCAAAACCTTGATGAAAGCTAGCAAATTTTCTTTTAAGCTTGGAGTATCAAACGACACCTTGCCAATTGAGAAATGCACAAGACCACTTTTATCATTTTTAAAGAACGTCTTACCACTTTTGATTTCAGCTACAACTTGACCGACATCAAAGGTTACCGTACCCAATTTCTTGTTTGGCAACAGGCCCTTTGGTCCCAAAATCTTAGCTAATTTACCAATCACGCCCATCACATCCGGAGTCGCTACGGCATAGTTGAAATCAACCCAACCACCAGAAATCTTTTCAATTAGATCATCCATACCAACGTAATCAGCACCTGACTTCTTGGCTTCATCAGCATATTCACCCTTGGCAAACACTAAGACTTTAACAGTCTTACCAGTACCATGTGGCAAAATAACCGAGCCACGCACAGCCTGATCAGCCTTAGCAGCATCAATCCCAATCTTAACACTCACATCAACCGACTCATTGAACTTAGCAAAAGCCAGTTCTTTTACCTTACCCAAGCCCTTTTCAACTGCAAATAGCTGATCTCCGCAGCTTGCCTTGGCGTTAAGATATTTTTTTCCATGTTTTGCCATTATTCAACCCTTATACCCATGCTACGCGCACTACCTGCAATTGTTTTCTTAGCTTGTTCCAAGTCAAATGCGTTTAAATCTGCCATTTTAATTTTGGCTATTTCTTCTACATCAGCCCATGAAATAGTACCAACAATTTGAGTTTTTGGATTAGAAGACCCCTTAGCCACGCCTGCGCGCTTCTTAATCAACTCTGAAGCTAGTGGTGTCTTAAGAATAAATTCAAAGGTACGATCAACATATACTGTTACAATTACTGGAACAGTAGAACCCTTTTTGTCAGCAGTCTTAGCATTAAACTGCTTGCAGAACTCCATACCATTAGCACCATGGGGACCAAGCGCTGCACCAACTTGCGCTGGAGATGCACCACCACCCTCAATTTGTAGTCTAATCGTAGCTTTTATTGCTTTAGCCATAATACTTTGCTTATTCCTCTTACTTAATGCTTGATTTGATCAAAGCTTAATTCAACCGGCGTTAACCGCCCAAAAATGCTTACCATAACCTTGACCTTTTCAGTCTCTTCGTCTACCTCCTCCACTATACCAACAAAGCCTGAGAATGGACCTGATGATATATCAACCTCGCTACCCTTTACCAAGTCAATCGTGGAAGCCTGAACCACCACTGCCCCTTCAACATTAGCCTTGATTCGCTCCACCTCTTTATACGAAAGCGCAACCGGATTCTTACCCCCCAAGAAACGCATCACACGGGGACTAGAAGTAACCAGCTTAATCGCTTCGGCAACCAACTCCATTTCAATCAAGACATAACCAGGAAACAATCGCTGATCCTTAGACTGGGATACAGGAACGAATTCTTTCATTTTAGCAGACGGAACCAACACTTCTCCAAAAAGATGCTGCAACCCTTGCCGCTCAATTTGAGCCAATAAATCTTTTTCTACCAACTCTTCGCAGCCAGCATATACCTGAGCAACGTACCAATTTTTCATTGTTGAACTCTAAATCCCTAACACATCACTAAATACGCGCTTCATTAGCCAACCTAAGCAAAAATCTACTACTCCCAAGTAAATCGCAAAGAAACACATGACTACTATTGCTATAATAACTGCACCGATAAACTCACGCCGTGATGGCCAAATAATTTTTAGAAATTCACCATGAACTTCTTTAAAGAACCTGCCTAAACTTTTTACTCGATTACTAAACATTATTATAACCCTTTAATTTTCTGTTCTGGCAGGCCAGGAGGGATTCGAACCCCCAACCTTCAGATTTGGAGTCTGCCGCTCTACCGTTAGAGCTACTGGCCTCAAACCTACTTTGTCTCCTTGTGCTGACGGTGACAACGACACCGAGAGCAATATTTTTTCAAATGCAGCGAACCTGATACTCTTTTTTTAGAAACAACATGTGTATAATTTCTCTCTCTACATTCTTCACACATCAAGTGAATTGCTATTCTATTTTTTGCCATGCCTTAATCCCAAAAAAGGTAACTGATTATTTAAATTTTTATTAACGAACAACAT
>JAHFBM010000059.1 GCA_023250055.1 bacterium
CCATTCCAAGAACTATTTCTTGGCAAATCTAAAGGTGAAGAATTTTTCACGAATAGTCTCTGCCTACAAGAATATTTTAGCGAACACATGGATACCAAATACTGCTTTGGGGTTAAAATTGTGGATGTTCTACCACAATCATATTTTTCAATTGCCCAACTACAAGAATATTTTAAAATTAAAACTAAGAAAAAAACTCATCAGAAATTAATCGAAGTTTTTTCGTACCGTAACGACTTATCCCTTCGCCGCGCAATCGTCGAAGACTTATTAGCTATGATCTTGCGCAAACAATATTTAAATGCCCCTAAATCACAAATATTACGTCACCAGCAGTATCTACTAGATGAGTTGCAAGAAAATGCCGATTATCCAGTCTATAAAATTCAAAAGGACTTTCAAGGCTATATTGAACAACTAGCCGAAAAACAGATCAAGGAAATGCTATTAATAGATCAAATTGGATATCAGGAAAATATTACCTGCTCTCATCAAGACATAGTTATGTACTTAAATCTAACGACCCGCGCTCGAACCAAAGAATTTATCTACTTCCAACACCCCATCTTAAAAGCTAACTCTTTCGAATACCCAATTGCAACCGAAGAATTAAACCAAACCTGCTTACGCGAAAAAACTCTAAATCAGATTATTCATCACCTAGAAAACTACTAACCTGAAAGTGGGGGCCAAGGCCCCCACTCAATTACAATTCATGTATCAATTAACTAGGATCTTCAGTCGGACGCTGCCGCTTAGAATCCTTCTTTACCGTTTCTTCGTCATCACTAGCACTCGCTACTCCATCAACTTTTCGCTTGACAACTACAGCTGCTGCTACAACTGACTCATCATGAACCACCTCACCCCCATTAAAAAGACTACAGAATCGTTTAAGCCTAGCCCGCAATTTAATATTTAGGAATGCAAATGCGGGCTCAATATTATCTTTTGTTATCTTACCATCCTCAATACTCTTCAAAAACAACCGATCTAATATGGTTGACATACTGGCTTGATAATATGCCGAAACATTTAACATACTTAAATCAGAAATAACGACACATCTCCCCCGCCCTGTGTAACCGCCACTAATCATATTTGCATTAGGCACCCACCCAGCTTCTTCTGATGCAAACGTATAATGTGGTCGAGCTTTTAAGCCCTCATCGGTCAAATCCATTATACAAAACCGTACTTTTTTACCAACTATGCGTGAGAACTTAACCATTGCCAAACTAGAATCATAACTCCAACTAATGTCGCCTCTAATATTGACACGATTAAGTTCTTGAAAATTCCTATCACCTAATAATTTAAATAATCGATATCCATCAGCATCCTTAATTGCACACACAGTACCATCGGGACTCCAATCTGCAAAACAACCTGGACAATAATCATGCTCTGATCCGCTAATCGTGAACATTAATGCATATACCCTATCTTCTTCAGGACAAGCTCTATATGCATAATAACCTTCATTCATTTTTACTAAAAAAATATTGTTTTTAGGATTCCAAACAACCTTCAAACCCATAGCAGAATCATGTTCTTCCCCAAAGTCTTCCACAAAGGTTAATGCCTCTAGGCCAAAGAATGCCCCTGATCCTTTCTTAAATACAGAAATGGTTTTAAAATTACCTGCTCCAGTTTCAATTGAAACCATATTGCCGTTCGAACTCCAACTCGCCAGTGAGTTATCATCTAGACACTGAATTTTACTATCCCCTCCTAGACCAAAATCTACATCGAATACTCCATGATCTGTTATCTCATAAGAATAGAAGTAATCCTGCTCTCTGCCATCATCCCCCGCTTCAGTGTCTCGTATTAAAAGCACTGTGCCATCTGGACTCATACTTATTTCTGAACCAAAAACAGGACCCCCGCCTGCAAAATCTAGCTGCCTAAACTCATTCTCTATCAATTTAAAAACTATATATCCACAATTTTCATCAAACCCTGGTTGGAATAATACCAGCACATTGCCATTATCACTCCACTTCGCTTCAGCTGCGTCATCACAATCTATGCATTTCAACCTAAGGCCAGCTCTTACAAAGTTTAATTGCTCAAGGTCACCGGATTCACCTAATTTGAAAAGTGAGAACCTACATATATCACGATTGTCGCTCAGATCAAACAAAACCACATTGCCTGTTGGAGAAGAAAAACAAACACAACCTGGTAACTCTAAACTAGAAGATTCACCTGCGCCAGCAGAGAATTTCACTTGCACCAACCCACCTGCAGTCACTTTATATGCCCTAATCTTAACATTATGATCTTCATCGATACATTCGATTAGCACTGTATCACTATTAGAAACCCAATGCACATTCCCAGAAGCACTATTTCCCAAATTAATGGATCCTACCGGTACAAAACCTCCTAATAGCTCATCGACTCTATAGGCCCTATAACCCACATTATCATTTGATTTATTTTTAACTAACACTACCTTGCCGGTTGAATTAAAGCATACATCTAAACCCACTAATGCTGTCTTATTTTCAGGTATATTTATCTTCCTTTCAATTAAGAAATTCATAAGGTCAAACGAGCTCATTCGATTCTGCAATACCTTACTCAATGCTTGAATCAAATTACAATTTAATACATTAGCGCTTTTTTCAACCCCCAAGTGTACTACTAGTTTAATTACTAAAACTATGTCATCATTTGACAACGTATCCCAGTTTATGGACTCTCCAGCTACATATCGCAGCACAACCTCAATCAGCTCAGGATTAGGCGTTGCCAATGTTAATAAAGACAAGTAAAATTCGCCCTCTTCCATCAGGCCTAATTTACTTGCCACTTCTTTAGGCATAATCCAAGCCGGCGCGTCATCAGTTTCTCCACCAGACAGTTCCGCAAAAGTTATAACTCCATCTTCATTAACTCCAATACTACGACCATCAGAGAGAAGAACTTTAAATTGATCCTGGACAATCAGCCAATGATTGTCTCTTATCAACTGCTTATATTTACCCTGTGTAATACGCTTAATTAAAGATTCAGTCCGGCTAGAAACGTCTTCTCCCTTAACTTCATCCACCCCATATGACAAACCAGCTAAAACCAACGAAAAACCTAATAAAAACCTATTCATACTGACAGTCCTCCACTTATAATTTTTAAACTACAACCTTAAGTCTATTTAATAATTTCTATTTGTAAAATAGGCGCCATCGTTCAACACATATGAGGCTCCAGGACCTCATTTTTGATTAACTCATAAAACTTAGCTGGTGTCAAAAGGCCTATCCCATCTTGAAGGCTAGCCTTAATTACTGGAAAGCTGGGATGCGCGCTATACTGTGAATAGAACTCATATTTGGCTGTTCCATTGCCCCGCTCTACTCCTCCATTTAGCTAGGGGCGCCTGGGGGTCACTATAGCCTTCATTTTTAAATTATTTAAGCCCAGAGGAGTTTGAGCGGCAAAAACTATTTTACCCCTAAAACCGGAATTTTTCATTTTGCACTATAAGAGGAACTTATCACTTTGCGCTAACACACTAACGCCACACAGCCTTGCAATATTTCAAGATCGAGGGTAAAATTAGCCATAGAATTATTTATGCAGAGTGAGATGGATCTAAAATGTCAGTTACATTTAATTTAAAACGAAAAAAGAGAAACCGTAAGCACGGGTTTTTAAAAAGAATGGCCACCAAAAGCGGTCGTGATATTATCAACCGTCGTCGCTCTAAAGGCCGTAAGCGCCTAGCAGTTCGGGCCAGAATTCGTCAGTAATGACCCTGCCAAACGCCGGTTTACTCACTCGATTTACTCGTCGGGAAACTGAACAACTGTTCAAGCAAATTCAAGTTAGAGTTAAAAAACTGGGGCTAGAAATTTTACTAGCCCCACGTTCTTTACAATTTGGTCGCTGTTTAATTTCAATTTCCAAAAAGGCTGGAAATGCTCCACAACGCAATCGTTTACGCCGGAGAATTAAGGCTATTTTCTACACTATGCGCTTATTCCAAACCCCCTTTGACTGGGTAGTAATTGCTCGCTCGCCCGCCACAACTCAATTGAACTTTAACCAGCTACATAGCCTACTAACCGATATATCCCATGCTCAAAGCCCCAATTCAGCTATTTAAGCTGTGTATCAGCGAGGCAATTCGCAATTTTAGGCCCCTATTCGGCTTTCAAGGTTGTTGTAAGTACCATCTCAGTTGCACCCAATTTGCTACCAAAGCACTTCAAGAACATAGTTTGCCGTTAGCTACCTGGCGCATTATCAAGCGCATTTTAAGTTGCTGGTAAAGCGATCATAACAACTGTGCTGCCAAACTGCTTAACTCGCTACGCTCAGTATGCTCCAGGAAGACTGTTCCAAAGATCCCCTGTCCCTTAAATCGATTACCTGCTATCACCAACCCATTACTGCTAAAATCTAAGTATGGGGAATCGATTTGATATGGATCACCGGCAATAACCATTTTACTACCCTCACCAACTCGCGTAATTAAGGTTTTAACCTCATGCACGGTTAGATTTTGCACCTCATCTAGCAAAATATATTGAAATGGAATTGAACGCCCCCGCATATAAGTCATAGCCTCCAAACTCAATTTACCCGAACGAACCAGATCGTCCATCGTAAAACCGCGAGTTAACATTCGATGCTCATCTAAGCGGTCTTGCCCATGATGGTTGCGCTTACGCTTAGTTCCATGACTATTGCCACTATCACTACTTTTACTAACTCCATGCTCAACCTGCCGAACATAACGCTCACCATTCACTGAATGCATAATCAAAGATAAATTGTCATACATTGGCTGCATCCAACTCTCAAGCTTCTCTTGCACCGTTCCAGGCAAATACCCAATATCTGGCCCCAAAGGAATAACAGGGCGAGATATCATCATTTTACGATAAATATCTTTAATTAAAATTTGATGCAAGCCCGCCAATAATGCTAAAAATGTCTTACCAGTACCTGCTGGACCCACCAAAGAAACCAGCTGAACCCTATCATCTAATAGCAAATCCAGGGCCATTAGCTGTTGGGCATTGCGCGCCTTAAGCGGCCAAGCTAGTTGTGGATCAAGCACTGTTTTAAACTTTTGATTACCTAAATAACGAAAAACTCGATAGTTCTGATCATTGTTTTCACTTTGCAATGAGACAAATTCATTTAATTCCATTTTGCCAGCTAAGTCACCTAAAATAGTCGGTTGATCTTTGCGCAAATCATTTGCTGGTATTTCTTCAATCCGCCACCCTTTATAAAGGTCATACTCAGCTACCCGACCCT
>JAHFBM010000060.1 GCA_023250055.1 bacterium
CAATCTTCGCTAAGGCTTCGACAGGCAAGAAAGGCTATAGTTAGCCGTGTGCAATGATGCAGTGTGCGCGACTAGATCTAACTTTTATTAGGGGAAGTACCCGGTCTTTGTGATTTTGCAAAAAGCTGGTTAATTTATTAACTATTAGATTTAGAAGGGTGCTAGGGCATGAAATTAAATAGTTTAAAAATAAGTTTGGGATTGTTGTTAGTCGGTCTGAATAGTTTTTGTGCTTCTGCCGTAGGGGCAACAGGTGTATCTATTAGTTTTAATCAGTGGATAGAGACTTGCCAAAAACTACCTAAAAATCGAGAAACGTTTATTCAGACGGAAAAGTCAGCCTTGGTTGATCTGGCAGGATCTAAAGAAAGGGCTCAAGTTGAAATTTTGCAAACTATTCAGCAGTTTTCAAAAATTATGCCTCAGACACATGATTCAAGCAAATGGATTAATGGCAAAGTGCCAAATTTAACTAAAGAAAAATCCTGTGGGATTTACGCTCAAAAATTAACTTTGAATTCTAATGATATAGCTTATGTGCAAGGAGATTTGCATGGGGATATCTATTCGCTGACATCTTTTTTAAAAAAGATGCAGATACAGGGCGTCTTAAACCAAAATTCTTTTAAGATTGCAACACCTAGCTCACTTGAGAAGGTCTATTTTTTATTTTTGGGTGACTATACGGATCGGGGTTTTTATGGTTTGGAAGTGATGTACACTTTGTGGCGACTAAAAATTGCGAATCCAGAGCAGGTGGTCTTAGTGCGTGGTAATCATGAAGATTGTAAAATTGCAAGTCGATTTGGTTTCTGGAGTGAAATTCAAAAAAAGTTGGGCGACCGGCTTTCAGGTAAGGTTCTAGAAGCAATTACTAAAATGTATGAATTATTGCCAGCTGTGTTGTATGTAGGCAATCAAGATTTTATTCAATGCTGTCATGGGGGGCTTGAGGTTGGTTATCAGCCGACCCAGTTGTTGGATGCAGTAGAAGAAAAATATGAACTAATCGAATGGTTAATGCGAGAGCAGTTTTTTAGTAATCGTTGTCCAATGGCTAAAAAATTGATGCCAAGAGCTGCAAGTCAAGAAGAGTTTCAGGATATTAAATTGACTGGTCCAAGCATGGAGTACAAATCACCAGGTTACTTTACGAACTTAGGATTTATGTGGGGTGATTTTCAAGTTGATTCAAATGCGCCTAGTATTCATACAAGTGGGCGTGGAATTTCTGCTAGTAAGGCCTTAACTGAGACTTGTCTGCCAGCGCTTGATTCAAGGGTTAAGTCTATATTTCGGGCTCACCAACACAGTAGTGAGCTAAATTCTATGATGCAAGGGCTAGTGTCATCTAAAGGGATCTTTAAGTTATGGCATCCCTATGATATGGGCAAAAAGCGTGTATTAACTAAAGGTTCAGTTTTTACATTTAATGTCAGCCCTGACTCGCAGTATGGTGTTAGGTGTGGATATGGATTTATGACTTATGGTCAGCTGGTTGCAAAATCTGGTTCGATAGAGAACTGGGATTTATTTGTGCATAATATTGACCTGTTTTAAGGAGGTCACTTGAGATGTTTTTTAGCGGTGGGGCGCAACATCTTGAATCCAGTTTGATAGACCGCAAGCGGTGACTTGCTCATTTAAAGCGTAATGTTTAGTTCCTGGGTAAATAAGATAGATATGATCTAAACGTAAATCATTGAGGGTAGTGTGTATAGATTTGGTTAACTGTGGCGTATCGGTGTATTTAAATTCAAAACCGATCCGTTTACCATGTGCAAAAACTAGTAAGTCAATCTCAGCTGTTAGATGGGTAGACCAGAAAAAAACTTCTTCAGCTCGCAAGTGCCAAAATCGAATAATTTCTTCCAGTGCAAAGCCTTCCCAAATAGCTCCCAATTTAGGGTGACGATGTAATTCATCTTGACTAGTGATTAATAGCAGGCGATTTAATAATCCGCTATCTCTAAAATAAATTTTAGGCGCTTTGACTTGCCGTTTGCCTAAATTTTCAAACCATGGCGGCAAAATTCGAATCATGAATGTTCCGGCCAGAATGTCTAGATAGCGCCTCACGGTTTGGTCTGAAATCATGAGTGATCGGCCTAGTTCGCTGAAATTCATAGTTTGGCCATGATAATGTGCTAACATTAACCAAAAGCGATGTAGATGGAGTGGCGGAATGTGAAAGCCTAGATTTGGGATATCGCGCTCTAGAAAAGTCATAATGTAGTTTTGTAACCAACCGCTAGCATCAGAATCTGATTCAGATAAATAAGCTCGTGGAAATCCTCCGCGTAGCATTAACTTGGCGTCATGGCCAACTTCGAATAATGCAAATGGAGGCAATTCGATATACCCAATTCTTCCAGCTAGAGTTTCAGAAGATTGTGCGATTAAATCTCGGGATGCACTTCCTAAAATTAAGAATTTTGTTTTAAAGTTGGGTTGGTCTACTAGAACGCGCAGGATGGGAAAAAGATTGGGGCGGTATTGAATTTCATCAATTACGATTAAATTAGCTGTCAAATTAGATAGTGCAAACATTGGTTGGTCTAACCGTTTTAAATCAGCTGGATTTTCTAAGTCAAAGAATTCCACCGACCCTAGAAAATCTAGTTCAGCTAATTGTCGAGCTAAAGTTGTTTTGCCTACTTGTCGAGGACCAAGCAGTGCGCAAATGGGCTGAATTCTAAGCTGCGTTCGGATCTGTTCTAAATAAAAATTTCTAATCATGCTATTAATATTACATTGATCTGGACCTGGTTGTCAATGTAATTGTGAAAACTCGATACTTGATGTCGAATTTTCATGCGCTTTACAGGGTTGAGTGAACCTACTACCATTTAGTAGGCATTATAATGACGCAGTGTGCGCGACTAGATCTAACTTTTATTAGGGGAAGTACCCGGTCTTTGTGATTTTGCAAAAAGCTGGTTAATTTATTAATTATTAGATTTAGAAGGGTGCTGGGGCATGAAATTAAATAGTTTAAAAATAAGTTTGGGATTGTTGCTAGTCGGTCTGAATAGTTTTTGTGCCTCTGCCGTAGGGGTAACAGGTGTATCTATTAGTTTTAATCAGTGGATAGAGACTTGCCAAAAACTACCTAAAAATCGAGAAACGTCTATTCAGACGGAAAAGTCAGCCTTAGTAGACCTGGCTGGGTCTAAAGAAAGGGCACAGATCGCAATCTTGGAAACAATTCAGCAGTTTTCAAACATTATGCTTCAGTCTCACGATAAAAGTCAGTGGATTAATGGCAAAGTGCCAAATTTATCCTCAAAAAAATCATGTGGAATTTACGCTCAAAAATTAATTTTAAATTCTGATGATGTGGTCTATGTGCAAGGGGATCTGCATGGAGATATTTATTCTCTGACCTCTTTTTTAAAAGAGTTGCAGGTGCATGGTGTGCTGAAGCCAAACTCTTTTGAGATAGCGAAGGCGAACTCTTTTTTTGGATTAACAAAGCCTAAAAAAACATACTTACTATTCTTGGGTGACTATACGGATCGGGGTTTTTATGGTTTGGAAGTGATGTACACTTTATGGCGATTAAAGATTGCGAATCCAGAGCAGGTGGTCTTAGTGCGTGGTAATCATGAAGATTGTAAAATTGCAAGTCAATTTGGTTTCTGGCGTGAGGTGCAGTGTAAACTGGATCGTAGCCTGTCAGGTCCCGTTCTTGATGTAATTACTAAGATGTATGAGCTGCTGCCTGCTGTGCTGTATGTAGGTAATCATGATTTTATTCAATGCTGTCATGGGGGGCTTGAGGTTGGGTATTGTCCGACGCAGTTGCTAAATGCAGCAAATCAAAAATATGAGTTGATTAATAGATTAAATAGAGCTGTGTTTTTCAATCGCCATTCAGGAGCCAAAGATCACATGCCAATTGGTGTAAATCCAGAAGAGCTTCAGGATATTGAGTTGACTTGTCCGTGTATGGAGCACAGATTATCAAGTAGGGTTACGACTCTAGGATTTATGTGGGGTGATTTTCAAGTTGGGATACATTCACCTAGTAGTTACGCAAATGGTCGTGGAATTTGTGCTAGTAAGGCCTTAACTGATGTTTGTTTGCCAGCAATTGACCCAAGGATTAAATCTATCTTTCGAGCTCATCAGCATAGTGGGGAGTTGAATTCAATGATGCAAGGCCTGGTGTCGTCTAAGGGTGTTTTTAAGTTGTGGCATTCATATGAGACGGACTTAAAGCGTACAATAACTAATGGCTCGGTCTTTACGTTTAACGTTAGTCCTGATTCTCAATATGGAGTTAACTGTAATTATGGTTTTATGACTTATGGTAAATTAGTTGCTAAGTCAGGTTCGGTTGAGAGTTGGGACCTGTTTGTGTATAATATTGATCTGTTCGGAGGTCAACATAGATTGATAAGCATAGAACCTGAGCCGATAGCTGCACCGATTAAACTTGGAAATTCAAGCAAGTATGATCAATTTCACATCTTGGTGGAGGTGGGGTAAATGGGTGGCAGTAGCAACAGTTGCCATTAGTGCTGTGGCGTTATGGATGTCCAGTCACCGGTAAACCCGTACGTTATTGCGAGGATTCTTCTTTTGGTGACGTGGCATCTATTCGCTAGTTTTTGACGTAATGTGCGTGACTAAGTACGTGAATTCGATCTAAGATAAACATTTCTCTTCTACCAAACATTCAACCACATGTCTTTGCGAGGAGCCTCTTTCTGGCGACGCGGCAACCCACTCTCTTATGAAAAGTACCACTTTTGGGTCATTGCGAGGAGCCTCTTTCTGGCGACGCGGCAACCCATTTTCTTATGAAAAGTACCACTTTTGCGTCATTGCGAGGAGCCTCTTTCTGGCGACGCGGCAATCCATTTTCTCATGAAAAACACCTATTAAAGATATGAACGTCAAACAATACAAACAAGGTATTTATGCTGGTTACGCTAATAGTTCTTGAGAAAAGCAGTTGAAAGCTGGTCATAGGGCTAATAGAATTAAATTAATTGAGTCTGGTAATCTATCTTGGAAAGATTTGTACAGTTTGTTGATTTAAGCTTTTTTAACGGTACTTTTCATGAGAGAGTGGATTGCCACGTCGCCCAAAAAAGGCTCCTCGCAATGACGCAAAAGTGGTACTTTTTATGAGAGAGTGGATTGCCACGTCGCCCAAAAAAGGCTCCTCGCAATGA
>JAHFBM010000061.1 GCA_023250055.1 bacterium
ATCTCTAAAAGTCCCATCTTTCTTACGTCGAGATGGCATAGAAACAAAGAGCGCCTGATCACCTTGGATGACCTTTAAATCTCTAATAATGAAAGAATCATCAAACACCAGTGTTGCGTAAGCTTTTAAACGCCCACCATCGTCCACTGGGAACACTTTTACTTCTGTTATTTCCATGCTCAAAGTCCTTTAGAGAATGTTGTTATTACTACCTACTCTTATATTAGCCTTTTTAAATTTCAAAAAACGCACTTCTCTTCTCGTTTTCTAATAATATTCTATGCACAATTTTAGCGATTGTAAAGCCTATTTGCAGCTTTTACCAAAACACTACGCCTTATGATAAATTGCAGCTCTCAAACATGCCGAGCGAGCTGATGGATTAGCCTTCAATTCTGCTGGGCTGGCTGTAACAACCTTAGGTGTCAAAATCTCAAATCGACCCTTGCCGTGAACTCGCGCATAGTCCTTAAAAAAATGTTTCACTTCACGATCCTCCAGTGAATGAAAGCTAATGCAAACCACTCTAGCGCCATCATTTAAAACCTTGGGTAGCGCCTGTAAAAAAGAATTAATATTTTCTAATTCGTGATTCACATACATCCGCAAAGCTTGAAACACCTTGGTAGCTGGATGGACCGGTGAGCGCTGAGCGCCCTTAACTCGCACCACCAACTCTGCCAACCTTCCGGTAGTCATAATCTTTAGTTTTTTACGCTCTTCCACAATTAATTTGGCAATTGGACGCGCAGAGCGCTCTTCACCTAATTCATAAAAAATCTTAGAAAGTGCATCTTCTGGATACTGATTCACAATATCTGCTGCTGTCAAACGATAATGACCACTGGACATCCGCATATCAAGCGGCGAGTCTTTATGAACTGAAAAACCATCTTTCGTAAAAATCTGATCTTGCGATGTTCCGAAATCTGCTAAAATTCCATCCACGGTTGGAATTTTATGGTTCTTATGATGCAAATATAAACTTGCAAAATTACCTAACAGCAAATGCAAGCGATCTGCAAACCGATCTTGCAATTCTAATCCACGATCTAAAGCTTTGACATCCCAATCAATTCCAACTACCTCACAATTGGCAGCTTCTAAGATTGCTGTTGTATGACCACCACCACCAAAAGTTGCATCAATATAAGTTTTGCCATCCTGTGGCACTAAATATTCTAAAACCTCGGCCATTAAAACCGACTTGTGATAATCTTGATTAATCATAAATTTTTCTAAATCTGAGTTGTATTTTGAACAGTAACCTTTTTCAATAATAGATTATTTTGTGCCGATTGTCGCCCAACTTGTCGCACCAGTTCAGATAGGCCTTCAGTGTGTCCAAGCGTCGAGCCTTTAACCAATACTAGTAAGCGCTGCTCCTTTAAATAACTTTCTAATAATTTTAAAGCCGCCGACCAATCTGCTACCAATGTAACCGGATAATTAACCGACAAAACCCTTTGCACCTCCTTAACTTGCTCGCCCACTAGAATTAAATATCCTAAAGAAGTTACTTTGCGAATCAACCGTCCAATTTGACGATGCCAAAATGAAGCATCTACCCCCAACTCTCGCATGTCACCTAGAATCAACAACTTGCGATAATCACCCGACATTGACTCAAAACCAAGCAAGGCAACCTTGACACTTTCAGGCGATGCATTGTAGCAGTCATCAATTAAGACACCGCCCTTGCCAATATTAATCTCATTAAATTGAAATCGTCCGGGCAGATTAACTGGGCGCTGAATACCCCGCACAATCACATCTGGTGCAATCTGCAATAAACAACCAACCGCCACAGCTCCCAGGCTATTATAAACCAGCGATTCATGATTACCATCGACAACTACATCTATAAACTTTTGCTGATAAATTTTTAATGTAAAATGAATTTTAGAATTACAGACTCGTACCTTACGCGCTTGAATTTGATTAGTCGTCTTTAAGCCAAACTTAATTACTGGATGAACATAACCAATCTGAGTTAACAACCGCTGGTCGCCATTGATAATACCAATATGGTCTGCTGCAAAAAATTTAAAAATCTTGCGCTTCTCCTCAGCAATATCTGTCAGGGCTCCTAACCCCGCCATATGACTGTGACCAATTGCAGTAATTACACCAATCGTCGGCCGAATAATATCAACTAAGGCACTCATTTCGTCTCGACCACTAATTCCCATTTCAAAAACCGCTACTTGATGGTGTGATCGCAGCTTTAAAACATTAATCGGCGCTCCAATTAAACTATTCTGATTTCCATGTGAAACCAAGCAGCTCCAGCCCTGCTCTAGCAAGATATTACGCATAATTTCTTTAGTTGAGCTCTTACCAACCGATCCGGTAATCCCAACTACTGGACAATCAAATTGCGCCCGCCAGGCAGTTGCCAAGCGAATTAAAGCCTGCGCTGGATCCTTTACCAAAACTACTAATTTATTTTGCAACAAACTAACATCTATTTTTCTTAAAACAGTTTGACGCGCTTCGGCCAAAATCAAACCTGCAGCGCCAGCTTGCAAAGCTTGAAGAATAAAATCATGCCCATCGACTTTGGCGCCACGCAGAGCAATGAAAATTTCACCAGGAATGATTTTGCGACTATCCACAGCCATATCCGGATAAGTGGGAAATTGGTCATAAAGTAAAGTCGCTTTGGGTAAAGCACTGGTTAAGAATTGCTTATCAAAGCGCATCGTCAGTCTCCTAAAAATTTGTCTATTGCTTAATTACCATTATGACAATTAATTGTAAACAAATCATTCCAATCTGTCTTTAATTACTTTGCGCAACCTACCACCCTCCATCGGCAAAACATATCCACCATCTTCTAATAAATCCATAATCCGAGCTGAACGATTATAACCAATGCGAAAGCGCCGCTGCAAAAGCGAAACCGATACTTCCTCATGCTCCTTTAGAAAGCCCAACACATCCCGCAGTAATCCATCTTGTGATACTAGTTCATCTAAACTAGTATTAATCTGCAAAGCATCTAAGTTTAAATAGTTAGCCGGATAATATGTTTTAACAAAATCAACCACATCTTGCACTTCTCGATCTGAAACATATGCCCCATGCGCCCGCATCATACTAGAAGACTGTGAGCTTAGAAACAACATATCTCCCGACCCCAATAGCGCATCTGCCCCATTAGCATCCAAGATTGTCCGCGAGTCCGCCTTAGACGCCACCCGAAAGGCTATCCTGGACGGAAAATTAACTTTAATTAAACCAGTTATAACATCAACTGACGGCCGCTGAGTCGCTACAATTAAATGAATGCCCGCCGCCCGTGCCATTTGCGCAATTCTAATAATTAAATCTTCTACGTCCTTACCAGACGTCATCATTAAATCTGCCAGTTCATCTATTACCAATACAATATATGGAAGCGCCTCTAGCTCTGAACTCTCCTGCCCTTGAATATATTCATTATAATCTGCCAAATTACGGACTCCAACTGCTGCCATTTTGGCATAACGCAACTCCATCTCGCGCACCAACCAGCGTAAAATAACTAACGTCTTTTTAGCATCTGATGCAATTGGGAAAAGCAAATGACCCATACCCGCATAACGCGCAAACTCTAACTGTTTCGGATCAACTAAGATTAAACGCAAACGGCTTGGTGGGTTAGCACACAATAAACTTACCAACACGCTGTTTAAAGCCACCGACTTACCTGAGCCAGTTGAACCTGCAATTAGCAAGTGTGGAGTTTTCACCAAATCTATCAATAAGTTATTGCCGGTTGTATCCTTGCCTAATGCAATCGGCACCATAAAGGGTAAATCTGCCAACTGACCATGTCGGATCCCGGTTACAAACTTTACAAATTTACCATCTTGCAATACATCTGATAGCAACACATTCTCGCGCACTAGATTTGCCACCTCAAAACCTACCACCGCCCGACCTGGCACTGGCGCAATAATTCGAATGCTTTTAGTTTGCAGCGCCAAAGCCAAGTCATTTTCTAATGCCAAAATTCGACTAATTTTAGCATCTTCAGCTGGCGCAAACTCAAACAGCGTAATCACTGGCCCAGGCTTGATCGCGGTAATCTTGCCACCAATTCCAAAACGCTTTAACTTATTAATTAAAACTTCAGATTGTTGCTCCAAATCTAATTGATTATTTGTTTGACCACCATCACAATCTTTTTTAGGCAAATCCGGCAGTTCAAAACTATTAATTTTAAGTTTTGACACTGGTGCTACCACAGCCTCCGACACCACCTTAGACTGCACAACCTTAGGCATACTATCTAAATAAATCTGCCAAAACTGATCCTGATCAGCTTCTTGATCTAAATACTCATGCTCAGTTGTTACAACTGGCGTTTGTGATCTTTGCGCCCATACCGGAAGCTTCACGGCAATATTTAAAGCCGGACGACTTAATCGCCACCGCCGTACAGCCTGTGACAAGGCTGGCAATAAATATTTGCTAGCTATGCGCACTAACCATTGCACCTGTAACATAAAGTTCAAACGTGTATATAAAATCAAACTGACCCATAGTAGAACCCCCACCCCCAAATGCAATATCAATGGTGGCACCGTTAATTGATACATCAGCCATTGTCCAATCAGCCCCCCTCCAGGTAAATTACCATAGTTGCCAACTCGATAAATTTGACACAACAAGATAGTTGCTACCGTAAGGCCGATCAAACCAAATAGTCGATCTGCCATCACACGCCAATCGGTTCGCCACAAGGTAGGCACCAGATAAATATTCCATCCTAATAATAGTGAGTATGCCCCACCACCTAACCAGTATAGCCAAACTTGCACCCAAGTACTCGCCCAAAGTCTCCACCAGGGCAGAATCGGTTGCTCACTATTATAATAATAATAAGATCCAGTTTGACTCCCCGACCAAAATAGCAATGCCCACCCAGTTCCAAGCGATATTAACACCAGTAAAATTTTCTGAATTGAAATTCTTTGCATCCCCACCTCTTTACTAAAATTTTTTTCACCATATCACACCAAAATCACTTAGTAGCGCACACTGCGTCATCGCGAGCCTCTGCCAAGGCTACGGCGAACAGGCAATGCTGGTTTGT
>JAHFBM010000062.1 GCA_023250055.1 bacterium
AACACCTAATGATGCATCGAGATTAGATATTAGCCGAATTTTAAGCTCATTAATACTATCAATGATCCCATCTACATAGTAACCATGTTCAAGGCCTTCAACCGGCTCCCACCTTGACCAGCGCTCAACTAAATTACTTTGCTCCATATCTAACCTTTATACTCCTATTTCCACGACGAACTTCCAATGTAGGCCTTCCATCCTTACTCCAGCTTCTAACATTCACAACTCTACCATCCTTTAAAGTCCCAACTTTCCCATTATCAATATTCTTTACGTTTGTTGGTTTTAATTTGTTAAAATCTCTTTGCGCGTCAGAAAAGTTACCCTTCTTCTCGAAGATCTTACTCGGTCCGTTAGTGCGATTTCCTCGTTTGGCTCCAAAAAGAACATCATCTACATCAATGCCAAGATCTGCTGAACCAGAAGTTTCGTCATCGTTATCATCATCAGGCTCGTACCCTGAACCTTTATTATTCCATCCATCAACATTAATTTCTGGCTTAATATCATACTTATTATCACTACCCTTAAACAGCTTGGCACCGATCAATCCAGCTACAAAAAAGGTCAATTGTGCCCCCACGTACTCGATTGCACCACTACCAAAGGCCCAGGTTAAAGCTATTCCAACAGTACAAACCTCGTTGTGAACTAAGACGCAATTCTTAGATACAAAATAGTTATGGAACTTAGCAACCTCGATACTATCAAACTCTAACTGATCGACAAATTGATTTACACGTTGGATCAATACTGGCTTACCATCGATGTTTAATAGCGACTCACCGGCAATCAAATCTTTCGCAGGCACCCACTTCAACACACTCACATTATAAAAGTACTGATTTGAAGAGGCGCAAACTATATCCTCAGGCAGCTCGATCTCCACCATCGATTGCTTCTTACTTATCCACTTGTGCTGAATATTGCTAACTGTAGAGTGCCAGTTATTCTTGCAGGCACTCAGAATCTGACCACCCACCTGCACGCTATCCATTCTTTGATAGCCATCTGGAGTTAAGACTAGCGTATTGGGGCCAAAGCCAGCAAACCCAACTGAATTAAATAGAAGACTTAATAAAATTAGAAACCTAATCATCACAGCTGGCCATCCTTACTTTTTTTAAATCCACCAAAACATACTCAATGAATTTAAAAAAGTAAAATGCTGGCACTCGCACACTCAAATCATAGAGTCTAAGCTCGCAATTATAAATCTACTTATTTAGCCACAAAGATCTTGCTAAACTCATTTGCAATTGTAATCAACTGTTTACGATTGTCCTCAGAGAACTGCTCGGCCGAGAAGATTTCATTATACAAATCCGAATAAACTAATTTTACATAGCTGGCAAACTGGACCGCATATTCACGCACATCTTTGAGAGCAACGCTGTCCAAAAAGTTTTCTTTGAACATAAAAAACATTAGCGACTGTTCTACAAAAGTATACGTAACATGCTCTGGTTGCTTCAAAAGCTCTATTACAATTGATCCGCGCTTGAGATGGCGCTGTGAGATTTCATCCAGCTCCGTACCAAATTGCGAAAACTCTAGCAGCTCGTTATATTGTGCCAACTCTAAGCGCAGCCCTCGAATCATCTGCTTGATCGCCTTGGTTTGTGCTGCTCCACCAACTCGCGAAACTGACAACTCAACATTGACGGCCGGACGAATACCGCGATTAAACAACTTGGTATCTAAGAAAATCTGTCCATCAGTAATCGAAATTAAATTAGTTGGAATATACGCCGTGATATCATCACTCTGAATCTGCGCGATTGGCAAAGCTGTAATTGAGCCACCAGTAATCAAACGACCAGCCCGCTCCAACAAACGTGAATGCAAGTAAAAGACATCTCCTGGATAGGCCTCACGACCTGGAGAGCGTTTTAAAAGCAGAGAAATTTCACGATACGAAATTGCATGATTCGTTAAGTCATCATAAATAATTAAAACGTCTTGGCCTTGTGCTCTAAAATATTCTGCGATCGTGGTTCCAACATATGGCGCTAAATATTGATTGGAAACAGGATCTGCGGTCGATGCGCTAATCACACAAGTATACTCCATGGCACCATAACCGGTTAACATTTTAACCAGCCTTGCCACCTGAGCTTGCCTTTGTCCAATTGCAACATATATACAGAAAACAGATTTGCCCTTCTGATGTAGAATAGTATCAGTTACAAAAAATGTTTTACCTGTAGCACGATTACCAACAATCAACTCCCGCTGCCCACGTCCAATTGGCACCAAGCTATCTACCGCCAAAATTCCAGTTTCCAAAGATTGATCTATTGGAATCCGATCAATCACCCCCGGCACAACCCCTTCTACCCCCCAATGGTCTATTGCATTTAGATCACCTAAGGCGTCTAATGGCTTACCAACCGCATTAATAACCCGCCCCAATAATCCAGGACCAACTGGAGTTTTAAAAGTCTGCCCTGTCCTTCTAACAATCTCTCGCTCATGCACTGAAATATTATTGTAAAGCAGAAAAACCGCTACAACATTTTCATCCAGGTTCAAAATCACACCTTGATTGCCACCATCAAACACAACAACTTCACCATAAATTGCATTTTGCAATCCCTGAATAATACAAATATTATCTGAAATCTGCAGCACTACACCGGACTCTTGTAAATCTGAAACCGATTGCCCTACAAGTTCTTTTTCAAATAGTGAAATTAAATCCGTACCTTTAATATCCATTGCTTTACCTTATCAACTCTTTTTGTATGGCCCTTAATTTGCCACTAATTGAATCTTCCCATCGCCACTGTGTGCTTGACATCCGCAGACCAGCTATTAATTCTGGATTAACCCACTCCCGATATAAAATCTTCAACCCCAACCGTGACTCCAAGCTGTAAATCAACTTGGTAGTTTGGTCTTGAGTTAAAGCCGGATAACTCTCTAGCTCAAAATAAGCCTGTCGATTTTTAATTAAATACTGTTCAATTAAACAATGTAGAACATGCTGCAACAAATGCATTCTCCTATGTCGATATAGCACGTCTAATAACTTAATACAACCAACCGGAAGGCTAAATCTTTCTAAAAAAATTTTAATTAATTTTACACGCATGCCCACTGTGGGCCAACTCAAATAATTGGCTATAGAAGGATGCACTACCAAGAATTGTCGTGCATGCAAAACGCTCCAGAAATTTGACTCATCAAACTGATCACCCTGCCAATTCAAAAAAGCCTGCGCGTATTTGTTAGCCAAGCGCAACGACTTTCCATCCACTAAATCACCCCTTTAGAATATTTATTACAAGCTTGATTTAAATAAATTGACGTCATTTGTGTGCTAGAATATTTATGCTGTAACTCCAGTTTAAGCTCAGCCAGAACCTGCCGAGCAAGCTCATGATCATAGAAATCAGAAGTGATATTCGCTCGCTTGATGATGTTCGCATGATCAATTTTTGCCTGAATTCGGTTCAACTCTAATTGATCTTGCAAGCAAGCCTCATCAAAGGCCTTCTGCCAAAAATTAAGCTTACTCAATAGAACAACTTGCTGATGCTCCTGTAGCTTTAAATCGATCACTGATGACCGAACAACATCTTCAAGATAGCTAGATGTCAGCTGCAATTCAAACAGCTCTCGCTTGCGAGCGCCCATTGCCATTTGCAAGTTAGATTTAAATTTGCGTTGATAAATCCAAATCACTCCAGCAAACAAAATTATCAGATTTATCCAACCAAAAGCTAATGTTATTAACTCCACAGCCACCCCTAAATTTTTTGATTAAATTGCAGCATTAACCTTGCTACAGAGCTTTTAACTTGCTGCAAATCAGGCACACACGTTAATGCTAGATCTGACAGCCCAGGATCTTGCGCTATCATTCGCACCTTTAATTTTTCACAAAATATCAACTGTCTTTCAAACTGGCTTCGAGCCTTTAGCCAAAGATCTTGTTGCTGACAATAGCTATCGCGCAAAATCGCCCTAGATCGATCTATAAAATGTAAAATCCTGGCCTGCTCATGCCCCTCAAGTTCGATTTGTCGCAAAACAGGCCTAAAGAAGAAGCGCCTAAGTATCCCATAAGTAATCAAAAAATTGCACGCTTGCAGCCCAAGCGTAATATTAAACATCTAAACCCTACAGGACTTTAAATAGCACAATTAACGCAATCAGCAAGCAATATACCGCACAAGACTCTACAGCCGCCAGCGACATCATCATAGCAGTCTGAATTTTACCTGAACTATCCGGGTACTTCCCAATCGAATCACAAGCCTGCTTGCCAATCATACCCTGCCCCAAAGCTGCACCGACACAACCAACTGAAATCGCAATTGCGGCAGCAATACACGCTGCTGCTTTAACTGTTGCTAAAACTTCTATGCCATCCATCTCAAAATACTCCTTACATTAATATGATTACTTTAATACCGATTGTATATTGTAGAACTCAACAATTTTCTGGACATGTCGCATCTGCTCATCAATATTATGCTCAAAATCCTCATTGCATTGCAAGACTAAGACTGGGATATCTTTAATTTGAGAACCGACCCCCTCCTTATCAATTAACCATTTTTCATGCTTTTGATATAATAGCTCTAAATAATTTAGGCTAACAGCCGCCTCCTCTGATCGACTGCGAATGTGCATTCTATCAAAGCAAACCACTGGGTCTGTTTTAAGGTATATAAACCCAGTTGGCAATGTTACATAGCGATATACTAGCCAGTTAAACCATTCTTTATAAAGCTGCCACTCTAAATGATCCATGACACCCATCTCAAAGCTATTTTCAGCAAAACAATAGCGGTCCGAAAAAACTGACCGCTCTGAGATTAGAACTGATTTGGTGGTTGACTCCGCTGCTAAGTCATATTCCATTACCCGCGAAACAAAGGCATAACTTTGAAAAGTATAAGCCCAGCGATTGGTATCTTTATAAAATTTATCTAAGAGATTCTCACCACCCACATTCTGCCAACGCTGATTAGGCTCAAATACTGGGCAGATGTCCAAATAAGACTGCAGCATCTTCAAAAAAGTTGATTTACCGGCCCCAATATTACCCTCTACCATCA
>JAHFBM010000013.1 GCA_023250055.1 bacterium
GCTATAATCTGCACCATAATAGGGCCTCCTAAGATTTTGAAACTTCTTTGAGGCCCTATCTTATTAAATCCGTTTAATTATTTTAAGAGTTTAGTCTCACATCTATCTGAACTTAGACAAAATCGACCCCCTCAAACACATTGCCTACCCATTGCTATGTCAACGCTTCGCCTCTACGGCCGGCTGGGCCGGCTTCATCCTACTCTCTAAAATAGGACAGAAACCTGAAACCCAACAGCGACTGTTTGGACTAGGTTTGCATGGTTTAGATTGTGTGACTTTGTTGCTCCTGTGGTTTAACTGGTTGGCGAGTCTTGATCATATGGTAATGATGTTTTTTTAAGAGATTTACTGAGTCCAAGTCTATAATTGAGGCCTCTACAGCTAGCTTGACATTCTAATTCCATTTTCTAATATAAACATCATCACAATCAATGTTTGTAACTTTTAAGTACTGCTTAGATTTCAAATAGTTTTCAACCAATCGTTCAGAATAAGCATTTTCTACCACAATTACTTCAACTTTAATTAAATCAAAATCTATCGACTTTAATATTTCTAACTCACTACCTTCAGTGTCTATACTTAGTAAATCAATTGCCACAACTCCAAGCTTACTTAAAATATCCCCTAATTTTTCAACCCTAATGTCAATAGTTTCTATCTCACCACCAAACTGCTTAAGTTCTTGCTCAATTCGCAAACTATGCCGCAAGTCATAATTATCTTCCAAGCCACTTAACATTTCTGCATAACCAGAAATTTTTTTAAACTTAGAAACACCAGTAAAGTTTGCCACAGCAATTGGCAAACAGACTGTGGTAATAGCACGATTTTTAACTAGCTCTGCAAATCGATCTGGGTGAGGCTCAATACAAATTCCAGTCCAGCCAAAATTCCTTTCAAAGAAATACGTATTACTCCTAGTAATACCATCATGTGCTCCAATTTCTACAAAGACACCATGCTTTCTAGATCTAAAAATTTTTTCCTGCAAATATTTATCTTGACCACACTGGCTATAATATGGTGGATAAAATGGTAGCCTATACTCGATAGCAATCGATTCTATTACCACCAAAATCAAAAAGACTATACTCAAAAAACCTTTGATTAAATTTAAAAACAAATATCTATGTCTTTTCAACTCTCACCCTACCCTTTTTTTAAACAACTTTTACATTCAACTAAAACTCATCTTACAAATCACACAATCATAAAACAACTTTAATCTAAACCCTTTACAAATGCTTGTTAAATTAGTAAGAATAGCAAAACTAAAAAAACACCTCAAATCAGGTTTTATCAAATGAAACAGCAAAACAAATCAACTTTCAAGTACTTTATATACATCTTGCTATACTTACAAAATAACTTTATAAACACCGAAACAATCTCAATTGACCTAATTAAACAATATTTACCCAGAAATCCAATTATTTTAGAGTGCGGCGCGTATAAAGGTGAAGATACTGAAAAATTATCTGCAAAAATTCCCAATGCCACCATTTACGCATTTGAAGCAGTTCCAAGCCTCTACAAAATCATAACTAATAAGAAAATAAAAAATGCTCACATTTTTCCGTATGCACTGGGATTTCAAAATGGAATTACTAATTTTTATATCAGTAGTGGTACATCTGATGGCTCTAGCTCCATCCTCAAGCCCAAAAAACATCTAGAAGACCACCCTAATGTAAAATTCAATAATATCATTCAAGTCCCTTGCAAAACAATTGATACTTGGGCAGAAGAAAATAATATAGCCAAAGTAGACTTCCTGTGGCTAGATATGCAAGGTGCTGAGTATCTCACATTAAGAGCCTCACCCAAAATTCTTGGCACTGTGACTGTTATCCAAACTGAAGTTAGCCTAAATGAGTCTTATGAAGGCGTATCAGAGTATCCAGTTTTTAAAAGATGGCTTATGGATCAAGGGTTTAAAGTTATTAAAGAAGAAATTCCTTGGTCAGACGCTGGAGATGTTTTATTTGTTAGAAAAACTACTGAATAACCCAATAATCTGTTCGCCAGTCCCAATCACCTGGGTGTAAAAATGAAAAATGCGGATAAGCACTTAGAGCCTGGTAGGCCCGGATCGAATCTATACCCATAGTTTTTTGGTTAGCATCATTTAAAATAATTCTACCCCCCGGTTTAATCCAATCTAAAGCCTTGATCGTGCAAGTATTTCGATGATGTCCATCAATAATAATCAAATCGTACTTAATTCCAGCTTGAGCAATGGAATGGACATAAGTGGTCTTTTCACCATAATCACTAAAAGTATTCACTGCCATTCTACCAAAGACTTTACGCTCAACTTCTAATCGTTCGATCTCATGACAATAGAACTTTACATTGGTCAGTTTTAAGCTATTCACAAATTGCTGCAACTGATTAATCCATTTCTGATCCCAGTCTACATAAGTAATCTGAGCACATCTCCGAGCAAACCAAGAGATCACGTGCTCAGATGGTCGATCGCCGGCGCCCCAAATAAAAACGCGCCAACCCTCCATCTGCCAGGTCCGCAAATCAGCCAGCATCGGTGATGCAAAGCCCGGCATTGCTTTTCCGTCCACCGGGTCTTTCTGCCAGACAGTACTGTTATATTCAGATAGCCCCAGGCAATTACCAATATTTCCCACTACTAGCCCAATTAATAAAGCAAGCTTAGACATTTTGCACACTCCCCAATAAATCAAGCTCTTTAATCAATCGATCAATCTGATCCTCAAATTGGTCATAAGGCCTAGGCAAATGCGCATCCACATACAGGCCTGATTTTAATTCTGCCAAGTTATAGTTCCAATTCGAACGGCAAATCCGAGTTCGATTGCTCCCACCCAGACCAAGTTTAACTAAATCCTGATTAGCCTTAGGCCAATGTAACACGGCCTGGTAAAATAAAATTTCATCCGTCTCCCAGCCAATATTAAAATTGTACCATTCGGTAATGGTCGCTGGGATATCAGCAATCCTATTTAATTGAAATAGATCTTGAAAGACTGATCCCTTAGCCGCCAGATAACACATTGGATAGCGAGTACACGATTTATGATCACGAAAGACCACCAAAGCTTTTGGATTAACCACTTTAGCCATATTATCGACAAAATAAGATCTTTTCAGGGGTAACATATCAATATCTGAAATAATGCAAACGTCGTCTGGAAAATAGGCTGGCAAAAGCAGTCTAATATTTTGAGCATAAAACCAAGTTGGCATATCAAGAATTGGCTCAAAACGAATTACATCTCCGAAAGATGTATCTACTTTAACGTCCTGATCACCAATCAAAGCTAAGGTCGGTCTAATACCCATATTCTGCCAAACCTGAGCAACTAAGGGCCAAAACTGAATATAGTTTGGGTGGTCATCAGTCGCTAAAATTACACGATCAATTTTTAAAGCCCAAGCTGGCGCGAACCAGAACAATAAAACCAGATAAACCCCGTCACTGCTAGGAGCGAGGCGATGTGGCAGTTTACTTAAAACATTTGAGCAAGTGGATCGCCACGCCCATAAAAGGCTCTCAACCTTCGCTAGAAGCTTCGGCGAGCAGGCTGCGTTGACACAGGTGATTGTTTTTAATCTGATCAATAAGTAAAATAGCTTGTGCCTCACAACTCAACCCCTCTTTTTGCGCTCTGGAAAGTATCGCAACTATTTTTATACCAATTTTAAAATTTATTGTAAATCAATCAAACCGGCTTCTACCAACTGATTTATAAGTCGATGCTTAATTAGATAATTATACTTAGGATGAACATGCATGTTTCCATCACTTTTAGCACTAATTAAAACTCCAAATTGATCTGCAAATAAATCGCGCGTATCCAAAAAGAAATAGTTATTACGCCGACAGATCTCTTGCAATTTTTGATTTACCCTATGCCAAACCATAATTCGCTCTATCAACGTACCTGCTTCTGATGCCGTGCTAAATTGATCAGTCTGCGGGGTAATCGACATCACTCCACAAATTAAATTTTGAAATCTAGACAACTGTAATTTAATATTCTGCTCATATCTAGTTAACAAATCATCGATCACCTCATCCAGGTCTCTTTTATGAAACTTCCACTGTTTACAAATATGAATCCGGACATCCATCTCGCCAAAGGCAAATATTACTACATCATTTTCACGGACCCCACAATTTTCTAATTTCAAAAAATTAAGTCCATCCCGGCAGAAGGCATACATCGTTTTGCCCGAAAAGCCATTTACTCTACATAAAACCGCACCATACTGACTATTAAAATAAGATCTTTCAGTATGCTCTCCACCTAAATTATCATTAGTAAAATTAAAATAAGCATGACTATCTCCAAAACTATTAATCGCTGGATAAGCCTGAATCTGACAAGATATTAACCAAATCCAGTTATATTTTAAATTATTGAACAACATGATAGCCCTTTCTCGTTATTTGATCTGACCTAAAATCAAAACTCGCCCTTTTATGTCGTACCAAATTACTTACTCATAAAACAATTTTATCATTCAAGGCTTTACAAATGCTGATTAAATTAGTAGAAATAACATAGTTAAAATCACATTAAAAAAGGGGAAATTAATCAAATGAAGCACATGCTTACGCTCAGCTTGGTATTAATCAATTGTCAACTACAAGCTCACCAACTCCATTATCGTCATAAAAGAGCATTAGGTGGGTTTGGATCACACATCACAGCCCTAATCGCTGCCGCAGCCCACACAGATGGACCCATCTTAGAATTAGGCTGTGGCCCCGGAAGCACATTTCAGCTACATGCCCTATGCGCTCAGAAGAAACGCAAGTTAATCACAACTGACACCAGCTTAAGCTGGCTAAAAAAGTTTAACTACTTAGCCACTGACTGGCATGAGTTTATCTATGTACCAGTTTATGAAAATGATTGGGACCTCAATCCAAATCCACATTTATGGGATGAGATTGGCAAAAACACACACTGGTCGATAGTCCTGGTGGATCACAGACCCGGCGAACGACGCAAAGACGATGTCCTGCGCTTCAAGGATCAAGCTGACATTATTGTAGTACATGATACTGAGGTAAATGGACAAAGTGGCTATACAGATGTACAGAGTGAATATGGACTTGAGCCAATTTTTGATCAATTTAAATATCGAATTGATTTTGATCGCTTCAACCCTCGCACTACCATAGTTAGCAATTTAATTGATATTTCCAAAATATTTATTGAGTGAAAAGGCAGATCAATATGTTCAAGTTTAAATTTAAAATATTATTCTCCAGCTTATTGACATTAACATGCCTTAACGCAGATCACATTTTAACAACACCGGAAACAAAAACCAATCTGCGTAATGTTGCCCAAATTATTACCGCTATTCTAAACAGTAAAGGTCCAGTCCTAGAGTTAGGCTGTAGTAATCATACCACAGCTCAAGTTCACGCTCTCTGCTCCAAAACTAAACACAGGATCGTTACAACTGAATCTGACATCAACTGGTTTGACCTATACTGTGACCTACAAACTGAATGGCATGATGTTAAATTAATTGAGCCTTTTGATTCAGAATGCGAAGATAGAACTGAATGGGGAGTTGTTCTAATCGGTAACAATTCCAAATTTAATCAGCTACATGAGTTGCGTCAGTTCAGATACAATGCTGAAATTATTATCTTACAATGCGATCACTTATTTATAGATGAATACCATGAATTATTAGATAGCTTTAAATACCAAATTCGCGAACCATTTAATATATACTATAATTGCGCAACCATAATTTTAAGCAATACTGTAAATGTAAAAAGTATTTTTGGAGTTGAATATCATGCATAAAGCCTTGTATTATTTGCAATGTAAAAAGTTCCCATTTTGATAAATTTAAATTTGCCTCTACGTCCGGCTGGGCCGACTCCATTCTACTCTATATAGGGTATGAGCCCGAGGCCCAACGGCGACTGTTAGGACCAGATATAGTTTGGATGGTCATCAGTCGCCAAAATTACCCTGTCGATCTTTAAAGCTAAGCCTGAATTAATCCACAAAATAGCTAATAAAAATAAATAAATTTTGCTTCTAAGCACCAATCCTCCCCTCTCTTATAACCCAATTAGCTTAATCTTAATTCACTTAAATTGGCTAGATAAAGTCAATAGCTATTGGATAATCCAATAATCAGTCCGCCAATCTAAGTGTCCTGGGTGCAAGAAAGAAAAATGGGGATAATTAGCTAGCGCATCACACGCGCGCTGCGAATCAATTCCAATGGTAGCCTGATTAACGTTATTCATGATAATTCGACCGCCAGGCTTAATCCATTCTAACGCTTTAATCGCGCAAGTATTCCGATGATGCCCATTCACTAAAATTAAATCATATTTAATACCAGCCTGTGCAATTGCGTTAACATAGGCAGATTTTTCGCCATAATCACTGAAGGTATTCACAACAATTTCACCAAACTGCTTATGCATAACTCTTTTTTCTTCTCGAGCGCCAGATATGAACTTCACATTATTAATCTGCAAGCTTTGCATAAATCGATCTAATTCTGAAATCCAGTTTTGATCCCAATCAACATAAGTCACGCTGCTAGTGTGGCGCGCAAACCATGACAAGGTATTTTCTTCTGGACAATCGGAAGAACCCCACATAAAGACTTTCCAATCCTGCATCAGCCACGTCCTCAGCTCCGGCATAATGCTGGCAGCATAATATGGCATCGCCTTACCATCTAAATCCTTAGTTTGCCACATATTAGTCTCGTAGATCGACAGCTCAGCTTGTGCAAGGCTACTAATTAAAATTAGGCTTATTAAAAATACTTTTTTCATAGTTGTTCTTTCTAATTTAGCAGTCCCAAATCTTTCACTAATTTATCAATTTTCTCTTTATGCTTATCATAGGGTCGTGGCAAATGTGCATCCACATAGCTACCTTTTTTTAGCTCAGCCGCATTGTAGTGCCAAGATGTCCGACAAATCCGATCCTGCACCTGCGCTCCATAACCCAATTTCACTACATGTGTTAAGTACTTATCCCAACGCGTAACTACGCGATGCAAAAGTAGTTCATCAGTTTCCCATCCCATCCCAAAGCTAAACCACTCTTTAACTGTGGCTGGAATATCTGCAACACTTGCCAACTCAAACAACTCCTGAAAGATTGTACCACGCGCCGCTAAATAGCACATTGGAAAACGATTAGGCATGGCTTTGTCTCGGAAAACCACAAAGGCATCAGGATTAGTCACGCCTGCCACACCATTTACAAAGTAGTCCCGGTTTAACGGCAACATATCAATGTCGGAAATCACACACACGTCATTGGGGAAATAAGCTGGCATCAGAAGGCGCACAGTTTGAGCATAAAACCAAGTTGGCACACTCGGGATCGGCTTAAATCGAATTACGTCCCCCAGTGTAGTATCGACCTGAACGCTCTCATCACCGATTAGAGCCAAAGTCGGCTGAATGCCCATCTTTTCTTTCCAGACCCGCGCCACTAGCGGCCAAAACTGAATATAATTAGGATGATTGTCTGTTGACAAGATCACCCGGTCAATCTTTAAGGCCCAAACCGGCACAAACCAGAGGGCACAAAGTAATAAAATTTTTCTCATAACTTCACCTCTCCATCTATTAGCCCGGCATCCCGGACTAGTTGTTCAATTTCTGCTATATGTTTACAATAAGGCCGTGGCAAATGCGCATCCACATAACCCCCAGAGTGCAACGTATCTAAATCATACTGCCACTTACTCCGACAAATTCGATCAGTTTCCTGCTCATCGCCATAACCTAGTTTAGCCACATGCGTTTGGTACTTGGACCAATTAGTAATTGCCCGATATAAAATCGTTTCATCGGTATACCAATCTAAACCTAATTTAAACCACTCAGTCACTCGATTAGGAATCTGATCTAAACTTTCTAAATTAAATAACTCTTTAAACGTTCTACCTTGCGCAGCTATATAACACATGGGGTAACGATCTGGAGCAGACTTGTCTCTAAAAATAATTAATGATTCTGGATCTGTAATAAAGAATACACTCTGTTCAAAATAGTTCCGATTTAATGGCAACATATCAATATCAGAGAGCATGCAGATGTCATTGGGATAATAAGCCGGAAACAGTAAGCGCACAATTTGAGCATAGAACCAAGTTGGCACACCCGGGATCGGTTTGAAGCGCACGACATCGCCTAACGTGGTATCAACTTGCACATCATCATCACCAATTAAAGCTAAAGTTGGCTGAATACCCATCTTGTCTTTCCAGACTTTAGCAATTAAAGGCCAAAACTGAATATAATCATGACTATTATTAGTTGATAAAATCACTCGGTCAATCTTTAAGGCCTGCGCTGGAGTGACCACACTTAGAAAACTTAATCCCATTATTAAACCAACGTAGCTTTGACCCAAGAAGTACTTTAAACACTTATGCCAATCTGTTTTGCTGTTTAGTGAAAGCTTACACTCTTCTATAGCCTGCCCGTCGAAGCCTGCGGCAAAGGCTGGATCTTTGCGAGAAGCCCTAGCCAACCATGCCCACCATAGCTGCAAGCTATGGCTGGAGTAAATGATTTGAGCGACACGGCAATCCACCAAATCATGTAAAACACAAAAATCACTTAAACTGCTCTTATCTGCAATTAATCCAAGAGAATGGTTTGCCGCGCTACGCTCGAAAAAACGTATTGCTGAATGCTCTTTATAAAAGCAAAATTTTTTCTTAGATCGAGTTCGCATCAAACTAATCTTAACTTGCACGATTACTCCTCTCATCTTTTTGCTCATCTTTAAAGCGTAAATATTTTAACTTACTCCCTCGATACAAATAGTCCCAACGTGACTGATAGATCACCGTCTCACCATTCACTTGCGCTCTATTCCAATGAATATGCTGGCGAACAATCTTACCATCTAATTCTAAATCTGCCCAACCCTCAGGATGAATTAACATATTATTTAAATATGCATAAATACTAAAGATGGGCTGGTCATGACGTGCTGCCCCAAAGCCTAATCTACAAGTGCCTTCATCTGCAAATATTTCAATCTGCTTAGTTAGCTCATAAACAGGTAGAACATAAGTTGCATAAACTAACCGTGATAAACCCTGCAACCCTGGCGAGATCATTAAAGTGCTTGGATCAAGCAAAAGATCTTGCTGTAACTGAGGGAGTGTCTTAATTAATTCATTAATCACCGTTTGGGTCGCACGCTCTTCAATCGCGTGCGGACCAGTATTTATTAAAAAGTAGTCCCTTTGATTAATATATTTAAACAAATCAATTGGTGAACGTAGGACAGTTGATCCGGCGTCTAAATATAAGACATAGGGAAAACGCGCTAGAGCCTGCTTAATTACCACCGGCTTCCAAGCAAACCAGCCCCGCACTTTCCGCCCCCCCGCACTAGTGAAAAAATAAGTTTTTAAATCTGGGTGAGTTAGTTCCAATTCCTGGATAGTCACAGCTTGAAGGCGATTTAAATAGTTCCGCTGTGACACTGTCAGCCCCAAATCATAGACTGCAATTTCACCTAAATTTTCAAAGTCCACTTGATGAATACTATCGATTAAATTAGTTAACAAAACAAAGTGGCGCTCATCAGCTGCCGTACAGTAGTAGTGAGGCAAATGAGCACCCAAACTGATATTACAAAAAAGTAAGATACCGTAAAGTGATATCCCGTCACTACGGCGACATGACAGCCTACTTAGAACAACATGGCTTATTAGACAAGTAAATCGCCACACCCTAAAGTGACCCGCAATAACGTAAAAGGCGCAACTAATCTTATAAAACATTCTATGACCCAACACACTACTCTTAATAAATCGCGCATGCTCTCGTACGTCTTTGCGAGCATAGCGCGGCAATCTACTTAATTAATTTTTAGAAGATTACTTCACCCCCAAGGGGATTCGCAAAGACGTAGAAAAGACAAAATCTATTATTGTTATCACTCACCCCAAATTAATCATGTAACTTTCAGCCGTCATCGCAATAATCAACTCTGCGCGACTCTTTTTAATCCAAGCCGTTGTGCGGTTATCAGTCGTCTTGAACATACAATACTCTGCTGGATGCTCTAAGCGGTTCCAACCATACGTAAAATAAGCATCGCCAGTGTCATGTGCCACCACAATATCTGATTTGCCAAACATCTGATTAGTCAGGTCAGATCGAAACAAAATTCCACAATCCACAAAAATCAAATCATATTGATCTTTAGTTGGCACAAATCTATTAGTTACTTTAGTCACCTCAGCCATTGTTTCGGCATCTAAAGGCAATTCATTTTTACCCAGATGACCTAGCCTGGTAATTTCAGCTGCTGCCGGACCACAAACATACAGAATTCCAGTCCAATTCGACACGCCATCATACATACTACGACATTTTTCAAACCAAGCTTTTCCGGATGCTACTGGTTCAGTAATTAGCTCTACCGATGTTACTTGGCCACAGTTTTCCAAGAAAAACTGCGTACCTGCCCCTAACCCAAATTCTAAAAAACTATTAATTTTAGCGTACTTAAATAATGTACTAAAAAATAAAACGTGATCTGTCCAACGGTCAGTTTTTAGTTGGTCAAAAGTAGACTGCCCTTGCAATTGCGCTACACCAATCAAACCTACTAACAATACCTGCTTCCAATTTTTTAACAACACACTGCTCTCCTAACTTTGATAACTTCTAATCAAATCTACTATTTTGGTAAAACCGGCTTGTGTAGCATAATCTGCCGCCGTCCAGCCATTTTTATCTTGCAAATTAAAGTTGGCTCCATATCGACCAAGTGCATCAATTAAAAAAGGCAAATTCCGCTGTGCTGCGATAATTGCTGGCGTTGCTCCATCACTAGACCGACAAGCATCTAATAGTCCACTCAAATCAGATACGAAAATTAATTTTTGATTTACTAAATACTCAAACAACTTATAATTACGTGACAATGGCCCATCTTCTTGCCAAGTTGTTGAAAGCAGATGAATTGTAAAACTATTTGGACAAGCAAATCTTCTAATTTCATCAAACATTAGCTTCTCATCCCAAAAATCAGATCTCCAATCACCACCCATTGGGAGAAAATAAGTAGTTGGCAATGCTATAAAATAGGGATCCATTACTCTATTCTCAAAATATTTCATAATCTGCTTAGTCATATAGTAAGGGCCAGTATTATGCATAATTCCAAGAGAACTATTATTTTGATCCAATCTCAAATTATTCCGAAGTTGCTGAATCAGTGGATGACTCGGCGTACAACCAATCACGCCATTACTAACATCAAACCACTCTGAGACCAAACTACAATAAAAATCAAAATTCTGATGCAAAAAATTCAAGGGCTGACAGGCATAAAAATCCAAATCTAAATAAACTCCACCGAATTTACTTAACACTTCTAAGCGTACAACATCTGCCCATTTACCAGGATTAAGCTGTTGAATAACATCTATGCCATACTTATCCTCTAGGCCCAGCTCTGCTACCTTTTGATTGTCCCACAGAATATATTGCCAATCCGGATGATGGCGTCTAACAGAATTAATCGCAAAATTCAAGTTCACTGGTCTTGGATTTGGGCCAACCCAAATTTGATGAATGATTTTAGGAATTCTGGTATCGATGCTTGGATTCGCACAAGCCCGGCCAAGATTCAAGTTGTATACAGACTCAAACAGTTTTCCGCGTGTACTTACCACTTCTGGTGATTTAAAAAGGCCTTCAGGATCCAAACAGCGAATATGCCCTGGAATAACTCTATCAAAAGGTGCTTCTGGCGCCATTAGCATCCCAGCCCTAAAATCAACCATTTTAAAAGTTGCAGCAACTTGCTCACCAGCACAAAAAATAGATACCCATGCCAAGACAGTTAACATTTGCCAATAGTTCACCGCCAACCCTTACTTTAAATTACCATAAGATTGAATTAAGTTTTGCCAATAATTAAAGTACAACTTCTCCAACTGATATTTACCCGCTAATAGATTTGCTTGAATCTCAAGATATTGCTGATCTAAAAAATCTTTAGTAGCGTCAGTCCAATTTTTTACAATTACAACTGGCAGATTCTCATACATAGAATCCAGCGTTGATGTCTTCACAATTGGAATTGCTCCCATCCACAAGGCCTCCCAAGTTCGCACACAATCCAAGCCATGCCCATGCGGGCTGATCACAAATTTAGCTTCCGCCAAGTCGGTTAAGTAGCTAGCATAATCAGTTTTAAAACCTACGCCATTAGTTTCAATAAAAGTCTTACAATAAGGCTGATCTTTAAAGGCATCAAAGGCCGCTGTTCGCTCAAAACCATTAGTCCAATTTCTAAAATTCATAATCATAAACCATTCACGCTGTGATCGCTTAGAGTAATCTTGCAAGCGCTGCACAATGCTAGTATTACCATGCCGCCAGTAAGAGTTAGCTAGTCCAATAGGAATTGGAATAAATTTAGCGTGACCAGTTGCATCACAATTCTGGCCAAACCAAGCAATAATCTTAGGATCATTTAAATGGTCGCGAAACCGACCTGGCGCACCATCATCAGTATTTTGCGTCACTAGTACATACGGATGCTGAATTTGAGGATGCAGATAAGTAAAAAAAAGCTCTAATAGATCACCATTGACAAAAATCGTATCCCGCTCTTGGACCCGACTCGGCTCAAAGCAGCCACATTCATCAAAAAAATGCCGACAAACAGATCGAAAGGTATCACAAGACAAATAAGGAGCGCTAGACAAACGCCGATTGGTATCCAATGGATTTGGCAAACCCTTTCTCAGATTTTTGAACCAAGCCCGATAGATTTCCAACCCAGCCGGTGGCAATTTAGGTTCAGGAGCAGCCTGTAAGTTCACAGTAATTAAACATAAACTAAACAAGAGCGCAGATCGCCCCGCCCACAAGGGGCTCGCGATGACGAGGATCCGCTTCACGATTTTTCTTCCACCCTCACTTACGTCATTGCGAGGAGTGAAACGACGCGGCAATCCACTTAGATCTATCATAATTTCTCTTCTGTTTTAAAAAAGTCCGGATAAAGTGCTTTAACTCGCTCACGCTCTTGCATTTGCAGATCATAGCTCGACTTGCTCAACGAAACACCGCCAGTATTATAATAGAAAAGACCATGAATTCCAGAGACCTTTCTAAAAATAGCACCTTTGGTAATCATCCGAACCCACATTTCCCAATCAGCTACAATTTTAAAACTATTATCAAAATAACCATATTTTTGATGCAAAGACTTGCGCCACATTGGATTAAATGATGGCAGATTGGCTTTCAAAATTGCCTTCGGTGAAAACTCAGGATGATGAATTAAACCTAAGTGGCTATTAAGTTCAAATGTTTCATTTGGAATACGTGTGATATAGCTATCAGAATAGACTAGATCAACCTCCGGAAAAGCATCTAAAAAATGCGCATGAGTTTCATAACAATCTGGCGCCAATCGATCATCAACGTTGGCATTAGTGATAAAGCGCCCACGTGCCATCTTGATTCCACGATTCCAAACCTCATAAAGACCTGGATCTTGTGGCAATCTCCGATAAACTATGTGCTTGGGATATTTTTGCAAATACTTACGAATAATTGTCTCTTCCCACCCCTGACCGGGTGGATTAGCATTAAGAATGATTAATTCGCACTGACTAAAAACCGACTGCCGCGTAATATCTGCCAAAAACTGCGCAATATAGTTCTCACCTTTAAAAAGAGAAGTGATTATTGTAATTCTCGGCCAAGCCTCCTCAGCAAAAACCTGATCGCTAAAACCCGCTAAAATCAAGACCAACTTCAGTGAGAAGATGCTTCTGATCACTACTCTCATTTCTTCCACCTTTATTTAATGCACATCTTAGTCATAATTTTTTAAAACTGCAAGCCCCAAGTTTAGTGACTAAAAAAAGAACTTACTAGTTCGTCCCTCGAGTTGACTTATTTACTATTTATTGACCATTTAATGACAACTTATTATTAATTTATCGACCGGTTATTGTCATACTAGTAAGTAGACAATACAAACGGGAGGGCTATTTCTTCGAACCATTACTTCACGTAAACTCGATCTAAGTGAGTGCGCAAACCCCTGCTGCAATATATTTTATTTAGTGATGAGTACACACTCTTCTACGTCTTTGCGAACGGCAAGCCCTGAATAAGGGCGAGAGTGAAGCAATCCACTCTCTCAAGCCAGCTACAAAATCAAGTTCACGTTATTTCACAAGTTTGATTAAGGTTACAGTTTAAACTAATCTTAAAAAGTATTATAAAAATCAATCGAGGACTTTCTATGAAAATTAAAAATATTGGACTGGCTTGGATCGGATCATCTGATTTAGCCAAAAGCAAAAAGTTTCTAGTCGAAGATTTAGGCCTGGAAATTTCAGTTGAGTCCCCAGAACACAATTGGATGGAGTTATGCGGATCTGATCGCGCTTTTATGCTAGGAGTTGGCAAAGATGATGGCTTCTCACCAGTAAAACCTGGTCAAAATGCAGTTGTAACTTTAACTGTTGAAGATCTAGAGGCTGCTAAAAGCGAACTAGAATCCAAAGGCATTGCTGTTGATCAAATCATTGAGATCCCCGGTCACGTCAAAATGGCCTTCGTGCAAGATCCTGATGGCAACTACTTCCATTTAGTTCAAATGTTAAATTAAATTTAATTCTTGCCCTCGATCAACTACTTGTGCTAATCTGGCAGTCAAGGTATAAATTAGCACAAAGCCACTAAATCCAGCTTTGGATCAGGTATTAATTGGGGGCAAGAAAGATGTTTTATCAGCGTTCGATCCTGAATGCGCTCCAGCGCATGACTAAATTTCCAATCGTAGGTGTTTTTGGGCCTCGCCAATCTGGTAAAACAACTCTCGTGCGTAATTTTTTTACCAAACATACCTATCTTAATTTAGAAGACCCGACTCTACGGGCCTTTGCAGCCGAAAACCCCGTAACTTTTTTACAACAGTATGCCAATCCTCATGGATTAATTTTAGACGAGTTCCAATATGTCCCTCAGATTCTATCTTACATTCAGATCGCGTCTGATCAGAAAAATCAATCCGGATACTTTATTTTAACCGGCTCGCAAAATTTCTTAATGAATCAAGCCGTAACCCAATCTTTAGCTGGGCGAATTGGGATCCTGACCTTGCTACCATTTTCAATTAGCGAACTGCAAAGCAACCAACTCTTAAACTTGAATTCTAATCAAGCGATCTTAAATGGCTGCTATCCTCGAGTCTATGAACAAACCATTGCACCGGCTGATTTTTATCCTAGCTACATTCAATCCTATCTGGAGCGAGATGTGCGCTTGTTAATCAACGTCGAGAACCTACTAACTTTCCAAAAATTCATGCAACTATGCGCCGCCCGCACTGGCCAGCAGCTCAATATTTCGGACCTAGCCACCAACTGTAATATCAGTCAAAAAACTGTCCAATCTTGGTTGTCAATCTTAACTGCCAGTTATATTATATTTTTACTGCCACCCTACTTCGCCAACTTCAATAAACGTATTACCAAAACCCCCAAACTTTACTTCTATGACACCGGCCTGGCATGCGCACTATTAAATTTAAAAACCAGCGAATCAATCATGCTTAATACTATGCGCGGCGCCCTCTTTAAATCTTATATTATCGCTGATTTAATCAAGCAGTTTTACAATCATGGCGAACGCCCTAGTTTATACTTCTGGCGCGATTTAAACGGTCGCATCGAAGTAGATGGTTTAGTAGATTTAAATGGCAAGCTTACACCAATTGAAATCAAATCCGGCGAATCTGAGATCACCAACTATTTCAAATCCTTAACTGATTGGCAGCAGATGGTGGGCCAAACTGAGCAAACTGGTTATGTGATTTATGGGGGCGAACATACCCAGAAGCGCCAACCGGGCGTTTTGACTAGCTGGTTAAATTGTGGTGAAATTATTGAGAAGATTCGAAACTCATAATGATCAATATCAAATCCATGGCCTTTGTACAGAATCCAGACGGTAACTATTTTCATCTATAGCCAAACTCACTTAGTAGCGCACACTGCGTCATCGCGAGCCCCTTATGGGCGTGGCGATCCACACTGCGTCATCGCGAGCCCCTTATGGGCGTGGCGATCCACACTGCGTCATCGCGAGCCCCTTGTGGGCGTGGCGATCCACTTAAAAAGCTAGCCAATAGATTGCCACGTCGCCAGAAGAAGGCTCCTCGCAATGACATGCTGGTTTATGCTGGTCTTACTGCAATTAGCTATAGTGCAACATCTAATTAATCACAGATAACTAATTAAGACCGACTTGTTACCAGCTAAACGGATTTGCACCCGCCAATAAACTGGTTTTAATTTGCCAAAAACACATAAATGCGCTAGAAATTCATAGATAAATCTTTTTCACAAAATTATGCCCAAGGATTGCTAATGTTTTCTTTTTTCAAGAACAAATCTAATCCCACCCCTCCTGGCCCAAGAATTACATCTATAAGCAATGAACATCACACTTTAAATTGGGCAACGCTCTTACCAGAAGTTAGCCAGGACCATGTCCTGGAAACACTCTGCACTGATCCTAGCGAAAAAGATGTTAAAATTCTCGCAGAGCCACCAAAACCATATATCATCTTGGCCACTAATCAAAACACCCGCTCAATCCTGCGAGATACCTCTATTATCATCGCCTTCCCCTACATCAAAACTAATCGTTATAACACCTTCCAAGTCCGATCTATTCAAGAATGGTCACACGTCTATAATCTGGAAGCAGTGATCTCTGTATCATATCAAGATGATTTTGGAATAAATTTTTTTGCCACCGACTATGCCTTACACGCAGACAAATATCGCACGGCAAAGCCAATCCAAGTCAACATTACCGGCTTGGGGTACTTTATAGAAGACGTTGACTTAAACTATGTTCAAGAACAACTTGTGGGAGGCCTCAGCGCCAAAGTGCCTACGGTAACCGGAATAAGC
>JAHFBM010000063.1 GCA_023250055.1 bacterium
CGACTTCATCCTACTCTCTAAAATAGGGTATAAGTCAGAGGGCCAACGGTGACTGTTGGGGCTAGGTTTGCATATATCATTTTACCCTAAAACCGGAACTTTTCATTTTGCACTATAAGCGGAACTTATCACTTTGCGCTAACATTATGAAAACTAACTATATCTAACATCGAACAACTTGATTACCTTCAGGTTATTTTGTGTTGGCGATAATCACCAAATCACATCCTTTAACGTTTGAGCATTATAAATTCGATCTGCCAAGAATTCTCTGGCATCTTGCGCTCTATCCCCCAAACTACGGTCAAAATTTTCTATAATATAATTTCGGACAGATTTCAATGAATTTTCATCAAACATCAGTACAACCTGGTCCAGCTCTTGATTTAAAATCCTGTCTCTAATCATATCCTTAATGCGCTGAACAACCCTTAAGCTGCCTCTCTGACTCGCTATCTCCATCCACTCAAAAAGCTCTCTCAATGTTAAGCCGCCCCATACGGTTTCTGCAGAAACCAATGGATTAGCCCCTGCTCGCAACTTAAACTCTATATCTGTAGGCTCTTGATCAGCATATAACCCTGCTGAAAAGCATAATACCCCCAATAATCCTAATCTAATCATAATAGCTTTAACCCCCTCTCTTCATAACCATTTAAAACAAGTCCATCTATTTGAATTTAAGTTTAGCAAAACCCCTTATAATAAATCAATAATCTCATTCCATAGACAATCTACAATAACGCGGAGTTGGGAGGGGCTTGAAATTGTAATTTAAAGAATCACTGTTATAATATTACTCAGAATTAGTTCAAAAAACATATTTTCATCATTTTTTACAGGAAGGGGTTTGTCAATGATCAAAAAATCACTACTAACCTTAGTTATCAGCTGCAGCATGGTCAATTCAATAATTTGCGCTGATCAAGATGCCGAGATTAGTCGTTTATTAACAGCTCTAAATATTAAAGAAATGACCCAGTCCATGTTGACAAATAACCTGGAAGGCCAAATCAGTCAAATGCCAGCTGAACAATCTGCTGCTGCTACTAGCATAATGAATGAAATTCAGGCTTACTTTGAATCTGACAGATTTGAAGCTGCCATTGGATCTATCTACAAAGACAACTTCACTGCTGAAGAAATTAGACAATTGGCTGATTTTTACAGCAGTGAAATTGGCAAAAGATTAATCTCTAAAACTCCGGCCATCGCTCAATCAACAGCGACTATCATTCAAAATGATATGTTGCCGATTGTTACTCGCGCAGCAGAACAAACTAAGACTTCGTCAAAATAGATCTACTAGAAAAGAAAGGGCCTTTAAAAAGGCCCCTTCTTTATTTTGTTAGTTGCAAACGAACAACCTAAGAACGCATACAACACTTTTTATATTTTTTACCAGACCCACATGGACAAGCATCGTTACGACCAACTAGATCCTCTGATCCTCTATTAAGAGTCGGCTCAACTACAGACTGACCAGACTGCAATCTAATCTCTTCTAACTCACGCTCACGCTTTTGCTCTAAGGCTTGACGACTAAAGTTCTCTAGATTCAAGTGGAAGATGTGATGTAGTATCTCCATTCGCACACTTTTCATCATATCTTGAAACATTGCAAAGGCTTCACGCTTGTATTCGTATAGCGGATTTTTTTGACCCCAACTACGATAGTTAATACCTTCTTTAAGATAATCGATATTAAGCATATGCTGCTTCCAAGCCTGATCAATCATCTCAAGCATAATCCAACGCTCAGCATCTTTAACATCTTCTTGATTTTGACTTTGGCGATAGCGATCATATTGATCAAGCAAGAACTCAATTAAATCGTGCTCTAATAGCTCACTATCATGTCGATTGATATTGGCCGCTACAAACTTCTCAGGTGCGATCATTGTAATTTTAGAAATCACATCACAAGCTATTTGAGCCTGCTCAGCAGTAACTGTTCGATCTGGACAATTGTCCGCAATTACATCTTGAACCGTTCCAATAATGAAGTCGCGCACAATTTCATAAACATCCTGTGAGCTCTCTAACACATTTCGGCGATATTTATAGACCACGGTTCGATGCTGATTAAGCACATCATCATATTCAATTAAATGCTTTCGAACCTCAAAGTTATTCCGCTCAACTTGCTGTTGGGCATATTCGATTCGAGAAGACATAAATCCAGACTCAATTACTTCATCTTCCTTCATGCCATAATTTTGCATTTTTTCAGCTAGATTTTCACCAGCAAAAATTCTAATTAAATCATCTTCTAATGAAATATAAAAACGAGACTCTCCTGGATCACCTTGACGACCCGAGCGTCCTCGCAATTGGTTATCAATCCGGCGACTCTCATGCCGCTCTGTACCCAAAATATATAGGCCACCTGCCTCAACTGAAACTGGATCTAGCTTAATATCTGTTCCGCGACCAGCCATGTTAGTTGCAATTGTAACCTTGCCAGGCAAGCCTGCATGAGCTACAATTTCAGCTTCACGTTCATGTTGCTTTGCGTTTAAAACATTATGAGGAATACCCTGCTGTGTCAAAATATGGCTCAGCAACTCAGATGTTTCAACTGCAATCGTACCAATTAAAACTGGCTGATTCTTCTCCACCCGAGCTTTTATATCTTCTATAATTGCTAAATATTTAGCATTCTTACTTAGAAAAATTAAATCTGATCTATCATCGCGAATCATCATTTCATTAGTTGGGATCGCAATCACATCTAATTTATAAATATTATAAAACTCTTCTGACTCTGTTAAAGCCGTCCCCGTCATACCTGATAGTTTTTGGTACATGCGGAAGAAATTTTGAAGTGTAATTGCAGCAAGCGTTTGCGTCTCACGCTGTACCTCTACACCTTCTTTGGCCTCTAAGGCCTGGTGCAGCCCATCACTATAGCGACGACCCGGCAAAACACGTCCTGTAAACTCATCAATAATATAGATGTTATCATCTTGAACTAAGTAATCCACATCACGTTTGAAAATTGCATGGGCCTTGAGCGCCTGAGTCAAATGATGCAATGCCCCCAAATTCTCTGGTGCATATAAATTCTGTACACCCAAAACTTTTTCGACTTTATCATTGCCAGCTTCTGTTAAATTAACTGCACGCGCTTTTTCATCAACTTCATAATCCTCTCCACGCACCAAACGCTTCACAATCTGATCAATTCTAGTATACCAATCACTGCTATCGCCGGCTGCACCTGAAATAATTAATGGTGTACGCGCTTCATCAATTAAAATCGAATCAACCTCATCAACAATCGCATACGACTGTTCACGTTGCACATAATCTTCCAGTCTAAATTTCATATTATCGCGCAGATAGTCAAACCCTAATTCATTATTGGTCGCATACATAATGTCACACTGATAAACCAGCTTACGTTCTTCATCATGCATATGATTTTGCAGCACACCAACCGTTAAACCTAAAAACTCATAAATTGGACGCATCCAATCTGCATCACGACGTGCCAAGTAATCATTTACTGTTACTAAGTGTGCCCCCTTACCCGATAAGGCATTTAGATATAATGGCAAACTAGCTGTTAAGGTTTTACCCTCGCCAGTTTTCATTTCAGCAATTTTACCTTGATGTAATACCATCCCACCAATTAACTGCACATCATAGTGCCGCATTCCAAGCTTACGCTTAGAGGCCTCACGCACAACTGCAAATGCCTCTGGCAAAATATCATCTAAAGTTTTTCCATTATCCAACTGATGACGAAACTCAACCGTCTTCTGCGATAATTCAAAATCAGACAATGCAGCAATTTGTGGCTCTAAACTATTAATCAAGCCAACTGTTCGCTGTAATCGCTTCAGCTCTCTTAGGTTGGACGTTCCAAAAACTTTGGCAACAAGTGATGAAATCATAATTCAAATTCCCTATCTATAACTAACGTAGAGCTACAACTGAAAGTTGCAAATCCATCTGATCCCTTTGCCTACGATATGAACCATAGTTTAAATTGCAAATTGTACAGACATTTACCACTCGATCAATCTTGCACTCCAATACACCGCTTGCTTTCAAGCATATCACATTATATAAAGAAACATCAAAAAAAGCACGTCCTGATCGCTGCAAGATGCACTGGGCTGCAACTGGATCAAACTGCAATCTCTCTAAAAAAGTCTGATCTACTTCATAACAGCAGGTTTGTCCGGATGGACCAAAATAGACTTGCAAATCTTCAGGATTAATATTAAATTCACTTTGTAAGCGACACACCACAATCTGTGAAATTTTATCAACTGTTCCTCGCCAGCCAGCATGCGCCACTGCAATTACTTCTTGAACAGGATCAAAGAACACCATTGGCAAACAGTCTGCCGTCAAAACGCCAATCCACTGATTGCGCTCCTTAGTGATCAGATAGTCCCCTTGTGGTACCTGCTTAGCCCACGAAGGCCAGTCAGCTTGCTGATCAATCACACCCCCCTGCACACCATGCGTTTGCTCTTGTACCCAAACTCCAGCAAAGGTCTGTGCATAGTTTTGATGTAAATTTACTTGATAATCAGGCTTATTGGTCGGACTTATCTGTTGCGCACCCCAACAAATTGAAACTGTTTTTGAACTCAAGCGACACTCCTTTATACAATGTCATAATATGGCATATAGCCAAACCCACTTAGTAGCGCACACTGCGTCATCGCGAACCTATGAAGCTTTAACGTGGTAGGTGTACGTCATCGCAAGCCCCTTGTAGGTGTGGCGATCCACTTACGTCATCGCGAGCCCATTGTGGGCGTGGCGATCCACTTAAAAATTAACAAATAGATTGCCACGTCGCCAAAAGAAGACTCCTCGCAATGACATGAAATAGATTGCCACGTCGCCAAAAGAAGGCTCCTCGCAATGACCCAGCCTCTGCCAAGACTATGGCG
>JAHFBM010000064.1 GCA_023250055.1 bacterium
GGGTGGGCCAATGGTCTATCTAAATATGGTGCCGGGTGGTTCATTTTTGCCGTATGTTTATTGTGTCTTTTTGTATCTATATGGATTGACTAGTGGAAATGCCATGCAAGCTAATTCAATTGGATTGGGATTGCATCGTGCTACTAGTGGTGCAATCGAGCCTTGGATGGTGGCAATTGGTTTAGTTTTGTTTACAGTGTATGTGTTAACCGGTGGGGCGCAGCGAATTTTAAAAATTTCAGACAAATTAGTGCCAATTAAGGTTGGGATATTTTTAATATCATCTGTCATCGTTCTGATTTATCACGCTACAGCTATACCAGCAGCATTGGGTTTGATTTGGAAGGGCGCTTTTTGCCCAGCATCATTGGGAGGTGCAGCTCTGGGAATTACCGTTCAGCAAGCAATTCGTAGTGGGGTTACGCGCTCTCTTAATGCACATGAGGCTGGCTTAGGCGTAGCGGGTGTTTTCTTTGGTGCAAGTGGCAGCAAGCATCCTGTAAATGACTCAGTCATGGCGATGTTAGGTGCATTTATTAGCTCTTATTTTGTTTGTTTCATGGTAGCATTATGCATTATTGTTAGTGGCGTATGGGATAATGGTTTGAGTAGCGCCGCTTTGACAATTTCAGCTTTCAATACTGTATTTGGATCATTTGGGGGTTGGGTGGTAACTTTCTGCGCAGCTAGCTTTGGTTTAGGCGTATTAGTTTCATTTGCATTTGTAACGCATGAGTGTTGGAATTTTTTAACCGGTGACCGATGGGGTAAACTGTCTTATCTGATCTATATCATAGTGGTTGGCCTTGGTACACTTGCTAAAGTTGATTTAATTTGGAACATGAATGATATTGTTAATGGTTTGATGTTACTTATAAATTTGTATGGAATCGTCTGGTTGTTGCCGGTGATTCGACGTGCAATTGTGAACTATTCTGCAAATAATTAAAAAAGGAAAGGCTGTATTAATGATGGTTAATAAATATCTACTACTTAGTTTGTTGAGTTTGAGTTTGGTAGCTCAATCCAAAGAGCTAGTAGTTAAAACTGGTGAAAAATCTAAGGTTGGCAAATGGTATTGTGATGCACAAATCGGGCATGGTTGGACCCGATGTGTGGGACTTGGTACTAATCCTAATGCAGTTTATTGGGATAATGCTACTGAGGGTTATGAAGGTAATCTGGGTCGAACCGGATTTATTGGTTTACTAGTCGGCCGTCAAATGTGCAACTGGTCGGCATTGGAATTTGAATATAATCTGTTTCAGACTATGAATTATCAAAAATATCAAACTACCTCAGATAGCTCAACTAGTAGCTTTACTGGTAATAAGCGAATGCGCTTTTTCAATGTTAGTCATCAATCAGCTTTGTTTAATTTCAAAATGCTTTTGCCTAAAGATTGGGCGATTACAGCCCGTGGATTCAGAATTGAGCCGACTGTCGGCGCCGGGGTTGGAGTTGGAATTAATAATGTGAGTAATTTCTATACAGTGGGTTATAATCGGCTTGATGATGTTGCGTTTTCAACTAGTGGAACTGCAATTACAAGTACTGATAGTATATACCTTGGATCAACTAGTTCGATTGCTTTGCCAGCTCAACACATTGGCTTAGCTTGGCAGGTAAACAGTGGTTTGATGTTCCAGCCAGAAAACTCTGAAACTACTTTTGGTCTAATCTATCGTTACTATGAAGGTGGTAAGTTTGCAAGTGACAGTAAGGTTATGTCAAACACTGTCGATGGCCTAGGCGCTCAAGTCTATGTAGCACCATGGATTGGTAAAATCAAAATGCATCAGTTGATTTTTAAGGTTGAGTGTCCATTTTAAAAAATTAATTAATTAAGTTATAATTTAAAAAGAGATTGTTTTGAGATAAAGACAATCTCTTTTTAAATTAACTAGGAATTGATAATGAATAAAATTGAACTACCCTTAATTTGGCCAGTGACATGTCATACTGATTATGTGGGTGCAGGGACAACTTTTGTAGCAATTATGGGGGATCGACAAGATGGTCGGAACTATATTCCGCAGGCTTTGCAAAGTGGTGCGACTAAAATTGTGGTGGGGCAGGATCAAGTAACTTCTGAGCTGCAAGTGCTTTGTGCAAGCGCTGGGGCTGAGCTTGTATTAGTAGTCAATCCTCGAGCGGCCTTAAGTGAGTTAAGTGCGCAAGCATGGGGCCAACCGGCGGCAACATTAAAAATTTTAGCAGTAACCGGCACTAAGGGCAAAACCACTTCAGTTTATGCCTTGCGACATATTTTATCCCAAGCTGGTAAGCGGGTAGCGATGCTGACCGGTGTTGAAAATATGGTCAATGAGCAGTCGTTTGCTGCAAATTTGACAACGCCGCAGCCAGATTATTTACAGATGTTTATGGCTCAAGCTGTGCAGGCCGGCTGTGAATATTTAGTGATGGAGGCATCGGCTCAAGCATTTAGCTTGCATCGATTAGATGGCATTAATTTTAGTGGTGCAATTTTTACTAATTTTGAGTTGGAACATTCTGAATTTTATTCAACACTGGAGCAATATTTTGCAGCAAAGTGTGAGCTTTTTAACCATCTAAAACCAGCTGCTAGTTTAATTCTAAATTTGGATGATCAGTGGGTGTGCAAGATACCAGAATTAAGGGTGGTTTCTGCTCAAACTATGTGCACGACGTTCGGGTCTCATGAGAGCTGTGATTATCGATTACAGATTAACAATCAGGGGTTAACTAGTTTGCAGTTCAAATTGATAGCATCAAACAATTTGCAGCACGGGTTGACCTTTAGTTCGGATCAGGTTTTTGGTGATTATAATGCTTATAATCTAGCTGGAGTAGTCCTGCTTTGCTTGCAGTTGGGCTTAACGCTTGCGCAAGTTCAAGCTGGAGTAGCCAGCTTTCAGTCCGCTCCCGGTCGTCTGGAGATGTATAATTTGCCAAATGGTGCCAAAGGGGTTGTAGACTATGCTCACACACCGGCTTCATTTCAAAATGTTTTAAGTTTATTGCGCAAACAAACGGACAACTTAACAGTGGTTTTTGGGGCTGGCGGTGGTAAGGATCCACAGAAACGTCCTTTGATGGGAGCAGTTGCAACTGCTCTGTGCGATACCGTAATTATAACTAGCGATAATCCACGTTATGATGATTTAAATCAAATCGTTAAAGATATTATTGGTAATCAATCCAAATTACGCTTTGTAATAGAGCTTGATCGGGCCGAAGCAATTAAGCTGGCTTACCAGCGTAGTAGTCCAGGTGCAATTATTGTCTTGCTTGGAAAAGGTCCCGATGAATATCAGTTAGTGCAGGGGCATAAGAGCTTCTTCAGTGATCGGCAGCAGCTGTTGAATTTGTCTTTTTTATGAAAAGCGACATACTTAAAAAATATATGTAGATATAGTTAATAAACTTGAGGTTTTTGAAGATGACAGAATACATTTGGTTTTGTGAAAAAGGCGCAGCGCTAGTCGGTTTACTAGGTCTGTTGGTAACTGGTTATTTGTATTATCGAATTAAATGCATAGCTGTAAATGATCCAAATGCTAAAAAGATAGCTGTAGCTATTCGGGCCGGTGCAATGACCTTTTTGCGCGAAGAGTATACGATTATTACCTTGGTAGTTGCCGCAATTAGCGCTTTCTTGTGGTTGTTTGCGGGTCGTCCGGTTGTGGCGGGATACTTTGCAATTGGAGCTGGCATTGCAATGCTAGTCGGTTTTATTGGGATGTGCGCGGCAACTGAAGCCAATGTGCGGACAGCCATTGCCGCTAAAGAGCATGGTGAACACCAAGCATTTTTGATGGCATTTTTTGGTGGCGGCGTGATGGGTTTTGCCGTAGCTAGTTTTGGGCTACTAGGTATGTCCTCAATTTTTTATTTTTATGGTGGTCATCCGCAATTCATTGAAATTTTAACTGGTTTTGGTTTCGGTACAAGTCTAGTTGCTTTTTTTGCACGGGTTGGTGGTGGAATTTATACGAAGGCCGCAGACGTTGGTGCTGATTTAGCTGGTAAAATGGAGGCTGGAATTCCAGAAGATGATCCACGTAACCCAGCAGTAATTGCAGACAATGTTGGGGATTGTGTTGGTGATACGGCTGGCATGGGTGCTGATATATATGAATCTTATATTGGTGCTATGATTTCAACTATTATCATTGGTTTGAGCCAGTTTGCGCAAGATCCAGCCTTAAAGGCTTATTTGATGTTGCCAATGGCTTTATCAGTATTAGGTCTTTTGGCCTCAATTTTAGGTCTATTTTCCAACATGATTTTTAAGGCCCAACCAGCAGCGATGTTGCGAAATGCTTCTTATATTTCAGTGGCAGCATTTTTGGGAGCAGCCTACTGGTATTTGGGTTATTCAGGTGTGAATCTTGATCTGTTTTACTCAATTATCATTGGTTGCGCAGCAGGAATCATAATTGGCTTAATTACAGAGTATTATACATCTGGTAGTCCAATTAAGCGCTTAGCAGATATATCTCGTTCGGGCGCGGCAACTAATATTATCTATGGTTTATCCATTGGCTTTGAGTCAACAGCAGCACCTATTATTGTTTTGGTTTCTGGCATATTGGCCGCATATCAATTGGGTGGTGGCCTATATGGTGTGGCTTTAGCTGCCGTTGCAATGCTTGCTACAGTAGGTATTAGCATGACAGTTGATGCCTATGGACCAATTGCAGATAATGCTGGCGGAATTGCAGAAATGGCTGGTTTTGACAAGTCAGTTCGTGTGATTACTGACAAGTTAGATGCGCTTGGCAATACTACAGCTGCGATGGGTAAAGGTTTTGCAATTGGATCAGCCTTGTTAACG
>JAHFBM010000014.1:0-10074 GCA_023250055.1 bacterium
GTATCTACCCCAAATCCAGCTTGCAAAGCAGGTACAATAGTCAGCAGTAATAAAATTAAACTTGATATCAATTTCATAATTTCTCACTTTTTTAAGTTACTAACTTAGAAAAAGTAGCATGAAAATTAACATCAATCTAGCAACCGCGCTAGGCCCTTTTGCTTAGAAATGCCCAACGTAATAACCTCAAGCTCTGGGATAGACTAGCGACTCTGCGCTAAGAGATCTAGCGCTGTATAGCCAAACTCACCTAGTAATGCAGACTGCATCATCACGCCTGCTCGCCGAAGCTACCTTTAACATACAAGCCTTGGCAGAGACTAGGTCATTGCGAGGAGCCTTCTTCTGGCGACGTGGCAATCTACTGGCTAGCTTTTTAAGTGGATCGCCACGCCCACAAGGGGCTCGCGATGACGCAGCGTGCGCTACTAACCAGCATGTCATTGCGAGGAGCCTTCTTCTGGCGACGTGGCAATCTACTAGCTAGCTTTTTAAGTGGATCGCCACGCCCGCAAGGGGCTCGCGATGACGCAGTGTGGATCACCACACCTACAAGAGGCTCGCGATGACGTAGGTCTTGCTCATGCATTACACTATTTAAAATAATATGACGCGCTAAAAATGAAACTAATCCCACTTAATAAACATAATAACTTTAATCGAATATACATGCTTAAACCCTTAAGATTGACAATTTAAGCCTAATTTTCACACAATGAGCTAGAAACTGATTTGTCACTTTTATAGGAGATGATTCCATAATGAGTAAGTTTATGCATACTACCAAGATCAGCTTGCCTGAAAAAAATCGGGTTGAGCTGATTAATATTTTAAATAAGTCACTGGCAACCATGCAGGACCTGCAAATGCAATTAAAGCAGGCGCATTGGAACATTAAAGGCTTAGAATTTATCGCCCTACACCAACTATTTGATGCTGTAGCAGAATTAGCCGAAAATCAAGTCGATGCCATTGCTGAGCGCATTACTGCTCTGGGTGGCACAGCTTTAGGAACCATTGGTGAGGTTGCCATGGCGACCTCCTTGCGGGCGTACCCAACCGATATCTTCACCGCCAAAGATCATCTAGAGCATTTAACACATAACTTTGCGATTGCCGGTGAACTTGCCCGTAACAACATTGACAGCGCTGAAGAGTATGGCGATATGGTAACTAATGAGCTTTATATCAGCTTAACTAAGATGCTAGACCAGAAATTATGGTTCCTAGAGGCACACTTACAAAAATAAGATCGATGATATTGCAAAAACAGGGTAGCTTTTTGATATAATAGTTAATAATGAATGCAAAATCTGGGATAAATGGTCCCTAAATAACGGAGGTAGGCTTATGAAAAAGCCATTATTAATAGCGATTTTAATAATATCGGTTAACACCGAAGCAGGGTCTTTCAGAAGCGTCCTTCAAGGTGTCTCTCCTGAATGTCACGATGCTGCAACAGCCACCCGAAGTGCCTATATTAAAGCATTCAGCGGGCCATCCTCATTTAGTCAGCGGCAACGGAGAGAAGAGGCGCTAGAGATATTCTACATATTAAATACTGTAGCTTTGGTTGCGTGTAAAGACACACTCAGTGCTTATCGTCAATTTTTGGCGCGGACCCCACTGGGCATGTAAAAATGAATCGTTTTAAGGGGTGCGCAGTGCGCACCCCTCTTTGTCTTATATTAAAATCAAATCACCTTACTGTTCAACTTGGCAGGCATCTCTTCGTCGCATAGCTATCCATAGAAGCAACATTAGAATAAAACTATACATTAAAAAACCTACCCATGCGTTTCCTTGAACTCGAAGAGAGTAATAAAATGAAATATTAATAAAAAGAGCCGTTGTCAATAGGCATGATGATGCAATAATGGGAAATATAAATAAGTAAGAAAGCAAGATACATAACAACGCCAAAGTATAATGAATAAAACTTACGTTTATTTGATATGCAGCATACTGACTGTTATTTGCAGCTTTTTCTGCTATTCGATATTCAGCATACTGATCAGATTTTTTCCAAGCATCCTCAGTCGCTTGCCATCTAGTTTGAATTTCTTTGTTATCCTTTGAACCCTGTAGAGATTTGGGTTCTATATTATTTTTTTTATAAAAAACATTTCTATAGCCCTGCTCTAATGCCCAACCTTGTTTTTGATACTCAGGCTCTTGCAAAAACGTTTTTATTCCTAATTGAGTACATAATGGCAACATGCACAATATAAAAAATCCAATTGCGATTTGCTGTATCATATTCATCTTTACAGCCATGCTAATTCCCCTTTCTCATATAATACCAAGTCCAACTGACAACCAAAATAATAAGGGCCAATGATACAAAAAAACTAATTCGAGGATCTTCAAATATTTTTGGCACAACATAAAGTGACATAAAGAAAGTTGAGGCCAATGAAACACCGAGTAAAGCGCCACGCTTTAAAAAAAATAGCGCCACAAATAAAGACAGTACTCCAACAACTAAAGATGCTGGCCCATTGTATGCATGAAACATATTGGGCGAAGTCAACATTTGCGGTAAAATTTTATCAATTAACTGATGCTGCACAATCCAACAAGCTGTGCCGACTGCTACTGCAACCCCAAATTGATATACAATTTCTTCAAAACACATAGATGAATTACTGGCCATAGAATACTCCTTTTTAATTATATATTATTGAGCATCTCCTTGCTCCGACTTTATCTTATCTCGTAAGAATGTCGGTACATCTAGATCACTTAAATTTGTGGATTCTGCTTTCAAAACTGCTTTGACTGGCGCAGCAACTGACGTCGATTGCACTAGCGCTGCTAATTGCACAACAACTGGCTGTGGTGAGACCGCAGTCGCTTGCGCTTGTACCTGGGCAACCTGTTCTACTGGTTTTGGTGCTACTGTAATTGCAGGAGTCGCTTGAACAGCAACTTGCTCTGGCGCCGACAATGGTAAAGTGGAAACTGGAATGGCTTCTACCACACCTTGACTAGCAATCAATTGCACATGTTCATCAAAACCGGTTGCTACAATTGTTACAATGATTTCATCTGTAAGTGTTTCGTCAATAACAGATCCTAAAATAATATTTGCCTCTTCATCTGCCTGCTCATAGATGACAGATGCGGCTTCATTAATTTCATGCAGCCCTAAATTTTTGCCACCCGTGATATTTAAGAGAACACCCTTTGCGCCCTTAATACTCATATTCTCAAGTAGGGGTGAGTTAATTGCTGATAGCGTTGCTAGGCGAGCTCGCTCTGTTCCAGATGATTTACCTGTTCCCATCACAGCTAGACCCATATCACACATAATCGCACGCAAATCAGCAAAATCAACATTAATATGCCCAGGTTTAATAATAATATTTGAAATTCCCCGAACAGACTGATCTAAAACTTCATTGACTAAACCAAAAGCGTCAATCATCGAAACCCCTGCATCCGCTACTTCTAGAAGCTTCTGGTTAGGTACAATTAATAATGTATCAACTTCGGACCTTAAGGCCTGCAAGGATTCATTAGCAACTCGAGCTCTACGGCGCCCCTCAAAAACAAATGGCTTAGTTACAACTGCAATTGTTAGAATATTGCGCTCACGTAACGCTTTAGCAATCACTGGTGATGCACCGGAACCAGTGCCACCACCCATACCAGCCGCTAAGAAAACAATATCAGCACCAGATACAATCTCCAATAATTTATCTAAGTCTTCTTCGGCAGCGCGACGACCAACTTCAGGGTTTGCACCAGTCCCCAAACCCTTAGTAGATTTAATACCCAATTGAACTTTATGGGTAGCATTTGATAGGGCTAAAGCCTGTGAATCTGTATTCGCAACTATAAACTCAACATCTCCCCAATTGCCATTAGCAATCATACTGTTAATCGTGTTGCCCCCAGCTCCACCAACCCCAACTACTTTAATGGTTGCTTTTCCTAAGTTGCGATCAACATTTAGATCAAAATCAATCATCTACCACCCCTTGGTTTAAAAAAAATTAGAAGAATTCTGAAACCCAAGACTTCATGCGGAAGAAGATTTTTTGGACCATTGGGCCTTCTATACTCTGCATCCCACTACTGTATTTATTTACTGCCAGCAAAAGTAACCCATAGCCAGTCGCATAAATAGGACTACTCAGACAACTAGCTCCAATGCCACCTTCGCGTGGCCGCCCAATCCGAGCTGGCATCTTCAAAACCTGCCTAGCAGCATAATCCATACCATGCAAGAGCGACCCACCACCAGTAAAAACTACCCCGGTTGTCATAAATGATTGCAGCTGATGATGATTAATCTCGGTGTGCAAAATATTTAACAGCTCATATGTTCGTGATTGCAAAATATGAACCAAGAACTCCTGCTCCACCTGTGTCCCCTCTTGACCTGGAATCCCCACCACATTAATCTTATTACTCTCTTCTAATAGATCCAGACTCGCAAGTCCATAGTTTTGTTTAATCTGCTCGGCATCCTCTAGAGTCGTCTGCAACCCAACTGCCACATCATGCGTAAAATGATTGCCAGCAACCGGAATTACCATGGTATGACGAATGCTACCGTTCTGATAAACTGCAAAATCCGCCGTGCCACCACCAATATCAACTATCCCTACTCCCAATTCCTTCTCGTCTACACTTAAAACTGATTCTGCTGATGCCAGCTGCTCCAGCACCACATCCATCACACTAACACCAGCTAACTCGCAGCAGTGCACTACGTTCTGCACAGAAGCAACTGAGCCAGTTACAATGTGAACCTGCACTTCCAACCTGATACCATGCATGCCTAATGGGTTGGTGATACGATCTTGACCATCAATACAATAGTATTTTGGCAGCACATGCAAAATTTGCTGCCCTTCTGGCAGGGGAACTGCTTTGGCCGCCATAATGACATTGCTAATATCAAAGTCCTTCACCTCTCCTCGGCCTCTAATTGGAACCGCACCACTAGAATTTAAGGAACTAATATGACTACCTGACACGCCAACAGTCGCCGCCTCAATTGAACAATTTGAGACTAACTCCGCCTCTTTAACAGCTGCCTTGATTGATGCAACTGCCTTAGCAATGTCAACTACCACACCTTTTTTAAGTCCGCATGAAGGCGCTGTACCCATCCCAATCACTTCAATATTATCTCCAGCCTTGCGACCAACCAATACACAAATTTTAGTTGTACCAATATCAATTGCAACAATTGGCTTACCAATTATTCCGCTACTCATCCCCATACCCCTTACCACTTGGTTTTTATCTTCTAACAGGACAATACTACTTGATCAGCAAAGCGGATATCCGCCTTAATTATTCCCTGGCAGGGCTTCTTAGCTTGCTGATCATATTTCAAAAATAGTTGCTGGCATGTTTGTAAAATTTGTATTGTTAATAATTGATCAAAGCGAACAACTATTTGCTGCTTTGAATTTTTACGATTAACCAACATGATATTATTCGGACTAGACCAAGCTAACTCATACTCTTCTCTAATAGATTCTGGCAGCTCTAACAGAAACTGACGCAGTTCAGAACTTATATCAGTTGAAAACTCGACCCTAGTCATCAAATTAATTTTTGGCAACTGTTGAATCAAGCCAGCGTCAAAGCAACTAGACAAATATGCCTCACCCTTATTTGTTAAAACAAAGTTATCACCCACCTGCCATGCTAAATCCGGCGCACCAACTTGCACATGAACCTTGTTAAGGCCAACTTTGCGCAGCTGAAGACTCTCTACAAATGGAAACTCTTCTTTTAAAATTTTATAAATAAATCTACCGGAAGAGTTAATTCTATCACCGACTAAAATATGAATGGCGTTGTCTACCGTAGATGAGAAAGACGAATCACACGTAATAACATAGGTTGCGACATGACTAACTGCTGCAAAAATTTGCCACATTGCCACCAGCACTACAACCGATAATAAACCCCAGCTGATTTGTCGACCATATTTGAGAATTGCAACCACGAGCCCCTTCCCCCGAAAGTTCAATTTTCTTAAAGTAACACCTGGTCTTATTTTTATATTTTATATACCCCAATAGTCAATAATTTTGTTGTTTAATCCAATTGCGCCTGCATAGCTCAAGAAAAAACTCATCTTAAGTCCATTTTGATTGAATTCCCGACCTAATCAAGTTTATATTATATTTGATAATCCAGTCTAATTAAGAGGAGACACTATGACTAAATTTAAAGAGCGCAGCTTGTTAGCCGTAATTCTATTAACGATCTTCACACTTGGACTATATGGCATTTACTGGACAGTTGCAACCCGCCGCGAACTAGTGCAAGCCGGAGCTGATGTACCACACACAATCTTAGCGTTTATTCCAATGTTACATATTTATTTTTGGTACCAATATGCAACTGCATATGTCAAAATTGTTAAGAATAACAATGAATCCGTTTTGCTCTATTTTATAATTGGAGCATTCTTTCCATTCATTCACATACTTGTCTTCCAGAATGGATTTAATCACTATTCAAAGTAATACAATGCGAGGAGTTAGCGCAAAATGATAAGTTCCGGCTTTAGGGTAAAATGATAGTTGTTAAAAACAAATCTAAAAACCCTAAAGCCGAAACTTATGGATAAGATTACCATGAATACCAAGGAACGTGAACAACTTAAAGTGTTTATTGTTAGCGCAAAGTGATAAGTTCATCTTGTAGTGCAAAATGAAAAGTTCCGGATAATAACATAACGCAAGCGTGATTGCATATTATATCACTAATAACAATTTGACACCCCCCTAAACCTAGCTTAAAATACTTTACTGACAGTTTAGTCTATGTAAGTAAAGAGTTATGGGATGAATAGGCCAACCATTTTATTGTATTTTGCAGCGCTGCTTAACTTTCAGATTAACATTGCTAGTGATGATGCTACATCTCTATCTCACAGCAATATAGCTTACCTTAAGAAAACCATCCTAGCACAAATTACAGAGGGGCTACAGCGCGCCTACCCAACTCATGCTGGCAATAGAAATATAACTAGATTAATCGAACGAATCGCCTCACTTGAAACAGACCAAATGTTTATGACAGCCATTATTCCAGCCGAACCGGATGCACCAGCACGAATTTCAGCCATTATGAACAGCAAGAAATACCTAGCCTCTAAAGGGCTGATTGGCGAGCTGACAACCGAACTAAACCAACAGTCAGAAGCCGCAAAAATGGAATTTAAAGTACGCAGATCCAGCAAGCGCAAATAACATGCCCAAATTTAAATAATTTAGACTCTAATAGCGCAGGTACTGCTCAATTAACCTTGCAAAAACGCTTTTAGTCATCACGCCACCCTTGCGCCCAACCTCTTTGCCATCCTTAAAAAACAAGACTACTGGCACCATTTTCAGATTATAACGACTTCGCACACCGGCATTGCTCCGGACATTAATCTCAACAAACTTATATCGTGGGTCATATTCATTGCTTAAGATATTAAAAATTGGCGAGATCACCAAACAAGCTGAGCAACCGGGTACATAAGCCTTCAATACTACCGGACGATCAGACTGCAAAACTTCTTTCTCAAAATTACTATCAGTTACTTCACTAAAATTAGCCTGCGATACTCCAACCATTAATAACATGGCCACTGTCTTTTTTAACATTACCTAAACCCTTCAATTTTAAACCTACAAAAGTATTGCTGCTTAATATAAGCTAAACAGCTTTTAATAAACAATGCTATCGTACACGTTAACAGTTTTGACCCCGGCCATAGCTTCTATGGCCAAACTCACTTAGTAGCGCGCACTGCGTCATCGCGAGCCTATGAAGCTTTAGCGTAGTAGGTGTGGCGATCCACTTACGTCATCGCGAGCCCCTTGTGGGTGTGGCGATCCACTTACGTCATCGCGAGCCCCTTGTGGGCGTGGCGATCCACTTAAAAATTAACAAATAGATTGCCACGTCGCCAAAAGAATGCTCCTCGCAATGACATGAAATAGATTGCCATGTCACCAAAAGAAGACTCCTCGCAATGACCCAGCCTCTGCCAAGGCTATGACAGGCGGGCAATGCTCGCTTGGTGCAGAGCTTACTACAATTAGCTATAACTCGCTGTATCCTAGAACAATTAAGAATCGCTCTTGCAAATTACACATTCAAACAACTATAATAATAGTGTAATTTGCAAATTTAGATTTCAAATTACACTATTATTAAGGGTAAATAAGTTATTTGGGAGAGGTATTAAATGATAAGCCGAGACTTGCTAAAGCATCTGTTAGAAGCTGCTAAAGGCTATCCAGCCTTAGCCTTACTTGGCCCCAGACAGTCTGGTAAAACCACTTTAGCTCAAATGGCATTTCCTAACCATAAATATATCTCTCTAGAAAACCTAGATCAGCGCATGTTTGCAATGGAAGAACCTCGCGGCTTCCTGCAAGGGCTACAAAATGAAACCGGTATAATTTTAGATGAGATTCAGCATGTTCCGCAATTGTTATCATATATTCAGACCGAGATCGATGCCTATGACCGCCCAGGTTACTTTATCCTAACTGGATCACAAAATTTCACTATCCAGGGCGCCATAACCCAAAGTCTGGCTGGTAGAATTGCCCTATTTACCTTGCTGCCACTTTCTAATCATGAACTAAAACAGGCCAACTTATTACCCGATCAAGCTCAAAAACTAATCTTTCAGGGTGGCTATCCTAGAATTTATAATAAAACACTGAAGGCCCAAGAATGGTACATCAATTACATTAAGACTTATCTAGAACAGGATGTTCGTCAAATTACCCAGATCACAGATTTAAATATTTTTACCCGATTTTTAAAACTATGTGCCGGCCGCACTGGACAGATTCTAAACCTATCATCATTGGCAACTGACTGTGAAATCAGTCACACTACTGCCCGCGCTTGGCTATCGGTCCTAGAAGCTAGCTATATCGTTTTTTTACTACAACCACACCATCAAAACTTCAATAAACGTCTAATAAAATCGGCTAAACTATATTTCTATGATACTGGATTGGCTTGCGCGCTGCTGGGAATTAATACGATTGAACAACTAACCACGCACTATTTATATGGTGGATTATTTGAGTCCATGATAATTTCAGAAACCACTAAGGAAAATTATAATAATCAAGCCCACGTTAATTTATTTTTCTGGCGCGATAGCCATGGCCATGAAGTTGATTGCATAGTTGAAAAAGGCCCTGAGCTAAGACCAGTTGAAATCAAATCCGGTCAGACCATTAATAGTGGATTTTTTACTGGACTGAAATGGTGGAACGAATTAACCGGATTCAAACCCGAAAATAGTTTTTTGGTTTATGGTGGCACAGAACAGCAAACTAGGATTAATGGCAACGTACGAAGCTGGCAAGACATTGGCGATTTACTGAAATAGGTAAGTCTAAGGTCGCTTAGTTGTGCACAGTACGTCATCGCGAGCCCCTTATGAGCGTGGCGATCACCTAAAAACTAGCTCGTAGATTACCACGTCGCCAAAAGAATGCTCCTCGCAATGACACACTAGGCTTTCTAAAAAATCTGGTCCAAGGCCTGGTTTAATTGTTCTTGATCCAAATCTCCCAAACTGCGATAGAAATCCTGGTTGTATTCCCTAGTTTGAATCACAACTGGCATCGGAATGGCGTGCCCCAAAACTAAAGCCTGCTTTTTACTGTCTAGACCAGCCAAAATTGTTTTCAACGAACTTGCGCCAGCACTACCAGTTAGAATCGCAGCAATATCTTTCTCATCATTTAGCTGAGCAATAAATTTTGTTCCGATTTGAGATAAAACCTCAGGATCAATTCCCGATGGCCGCTGATCAACTACCAACAATGAGACATAATACTTTCGCATTTCACGTGCGATTGTACCAAAAATAGTCTGTTGCGCTGCAATCGTGTTTAAAAATTTATGCGCCTCTTCAATTACAATTAAAAGCTTATTTGGCTCATCGCCAGCCAACTGCGTTCCCAAAAAGTTCTCAGTCCGAGCCATATACTCGGCATGAACTCGCCGTGTAATAATATTAGCAATCAATAGATACTCAAAGCTAGATGTATATGTACCAAATTCAAT